>CALYRM010000059.1 GCA_945482995.1 uncultured Clostridia bacterium
TTGGATACTCAGTCTCGCCTATTGTCAGATGCCATTTGATTTCATCACTATATACACCTACTTTAGTGAAGTCTAAGCTGATATACCAAGTAATTACTACACGTGTTTCGCCGTTCTCAAAGAATGGTTGACTCATTACTGGTAGGTTATAGACTGCAATAGTAGTATAATTGTTGGCAATGATAGGAATACTCTTGCCGTTCCAGTTATATGCGAAAGTGTTTATACGTTCGAATAGGCTTTTCGCGCACTTCTCAGTTGCTATAAAAGTAAAGCCTAAGGCGTAGTTATAATAGTCTAAGTCAGGATTGCCGCTTATCTCGCCGGCCAATAGGTTAAGTGATGCGATGACTTGTTCAGGTGTATTGGCTTTTGCGTTAAGTGTGCGTTGATGTAATTCCAAACTGCCGATATTGCAGATGGTATCAATAACATAAGGAACATTCTCAGTATATAGGGTGGTGTCTGGTTGCGCCATACTATTCAATTGATGTGTATACCAATCCGCTACATCTTCAACCCTAAACAATACATTAGCATCAATAACGAAGGTAGTGCTTGCCGGCTTGTAGTATGATTCACCAAGCGGAACTACTTTAAGTGTATTTATACCTAAAGTAAGATATGGATTGTCAGATGGTATGTTAAAGGTGTAGACGTCCTTTGCCGCCTTATACACTAATACGTTGTTAAGATATAAGTCGTTGCTATCGCTTGGAGATGTCCAGCTAACTTGATATTGGCCATTTGCCTCAACCACGCTAATGGTGGCATCGCTATAATCTACGTAGCCTCTCCAAATAACAGCAGATGCATCATTAAGCAAAGTAACCCTAAATCCTAAACTGTTTAAACTGTCTAAATCAGATGGATAATCAAAGTAGGTAATGCCGCCTTTGTTCGGCTTAGTAAGCACATAAGCGACGCCGCCTTCTAACTTAATAGAGGCACCTGTATCGCTGCTTACTGCTATAAAGTGATTAACCTTATCGATGCTAACCTTAATAGCAATAGGTAATTCGTTGCTAACGATAGGTTTATCACCGGCGTTATAGGTAGCAACGAAAGTAGTAGTGCCAATACTTAATGCTTCGGCGGGAATGTTCCAATCGGCGGTGCCGCCAGTAGGAATGTTGACTTGCCATGCGGTTGTGCCATTACTAATGCTGACGGTAGTAGCGGCGCTGCCATCATCAAGAGCAATGCTGATGATGCCTTTATAAATTTTATTAGTTAAAGTAATATTTGTTATCATGGGGTAATAAACCTCCTCGTCGTTTTTTTATTCTCCTTCATAGATATCCATACTGGCGTTTAGGGATGCGGCAATGTTCGCGGCGATATTTTGCGTCATGATACGAATTCATTGACGTCTGGTATGGCTTTCTTCATTTAGCCATTCATTGTATTCAATGCCGCTACCTATATGTATATCAACACCGTCTTCTCTTCAAATAAGATAAATGCTATTCATCAAGGCGCCGGTATCAAATGGTATACCACCTGTATGATAGCCACCAGTAGCAGGTGAAGGATAAACTTCCTTATTTATACATTGTTGAATTAAAGCTGTCCAAGGTGTTTGTTCCATCATTTAGTTTACCTCTAACACGCGAATGGTGCTATTAGGATAAGCAATGCGGGAAGCAGGTGTATTAGTGATGTAGGTAGGAGTTGTGATACTTGTAATAAGTCTTTTCTTGCCATCTGCCAAATAAACCGGTGTCTTTAATTGAAATGGCAATGGCGCGTCAGTTTCGATAATTAAGCTACCATAGTTGGCGTGTTGTATATTGGCATCTGCGCTGACGGTATTTACGTTATTAACAATAGTGCGATAGAAGAAAGTGAAAGGCTTTTGATTCTCATCATACCAGATGCCAGTTAAATAATACTTATTCTTCTTCATGGCCTTAGCCTCTGCCGCAATACATTAAGCCATGATTAGTAAGGATATTGCGCGCCAAAGGAGATACCGCACGTTTAAGGTATTCTTTGTCCAGCAATGTGTTAGCTTCCCAATTGATGCCGCTTTCATTTGCGATGTTGCCTTGTTCAAGCAAGTAAGTAGCTTGATAAGCCAAAGCCTTCATTAAATAGTTGTTGGCTTCCTGGTTCGTAGTAGTGATGCGGCCAAACCAACCAACATTACCATCGCCGATAAGAATGTCGTATAAAGTATCAGATGCGGCGTTAAGTAATTGTGTAGGTGAAACATTAAGATTAGGATAGGTAGTTAAATCAATACCTGATAATGCTTGATATCCACCCAAGGTTAAATAGTAGCGGTTAAAAGTTGCGTCATAGACAGCAAAACCGCTTTCGATAGGTGCAAGGTTATTTTCCATTTAATTTACCTCCATTTATAATTAAAATAGGCAGGTGGCATAATCCACCCACCTAAGGTTCTACAATAAGGTTTTAAGCTAATGTAGTAGTTTGAATACCTTTAGGAGAAACTACTGCATAACCGAATCTTGTTAATGGAAGTAAACGAGTACCTTGGCCGTTAGGGTTTTGAATAGTGATTACTTCGCGGCTTGGTGCTTTACCTTTAGCAATTGCGTTTCCGCCGATAACCATTGCTACACCTTTAGTAGCTACATCTGTTGCTACACGGCTTCCAGTTGCTAATTTGAAGTATGTATCATTTAATACATATACTGGAATTTGGCCATTGTAATAACCTTTGAATCCAGCGTTTTCTCTTCCGTCTAAAGCATCTTTGAATACTACTAAGTTTTCTGCTAACATCTTAGCATAGAATGCAGGTGAACATACAATTACTGCATCTTCAGTGCTGAATCTATCGAAACCTAAAGTAGCGTCGCCTTGTTCAAGGCCTGCTAATGCAGCGCTGATACCTTTGAAGGCAGTTTCAGCGGCACCATCAGCTTCAGTGTTGTTAGCATCTGCGCCGATTAATCCCATTACAATTTTATTACTATAAGCACCCATAGATTTACCAATGTTGCGAATTGTAGGCATATACATTTCAACAGGTGAAGCGTCAAATACTACAGAAGGTAAATCAACAGGTTTGTCCCATACATATTTTAAGTCAACAACTTTTTCAGCGTTTTCAGGTAATACTGCGTCTGCGTATACAGAACCAGCAGCAGAGAAGTCTCTACCATCACCTAATGATTTTTGAACTGCGACACGAACGCTGAATGCGCCGGGTTCAACAAATTCAGTACATCCTCTTCCATCTACGAAGATTTCTTGAACCATAGTAGCTTCAAGCATCTTAGATGCTAATACTTGGCCTAAAGAAATACCAGTTGTGATAGAAGGAGAAGTAGCTTTTAATACGTTATTTGTTACTGTGTTTGCCATAATTAAAATCTCCATAAGGCGGCTTTAAAGACGTTTACCGCCATCGTCTAATAGTTAAGGTGTTTTACAGTGGTTTGCCTTATACCACGATGATTGTTCGCTTACCATTTATTGCGCTTAGCGCGTTGTTCAGCGATAATTTCATCTACTGTTTTGTAGGTAGGAGTGTTTTCTTGAACTTTAACCGTTGGTGTTAATCCAACAGGGGAAGAATTGGAAGGATTGGAAGGATTGGCAGTAGTAGTGTTAGTTTCAGGTGCTTGGTTCTCGCCACCCGCAGTAATACCATATTTCTTTTTAAATTCTTCTTCCCAAGCAGCTTTAAGTTGAGTTTCGTGTTCCTCTTGCGCCTTTTGTGCTGCTGCGGCCTCTTCGGCTTGTTTCTTTGATACGCGTTCTTCTTCAATACTATTAACAGATGCAGCAATGTTATCGATTTTAGATTGAAGAGAAGCAATCAACTCATCAATTGCTTTGTTTTGATTTTCCATACTTTTTTCCTCCATAATAAAGAATATTCTATTAAACTTATAAGTTTAGTTAGAATTACGCCGCATCAATATATTCCCAGTGATAACCGCCGCAGGTTTTCTGTTTACCTTTACATACTGAGGAAATATGACTAGCATCGACACCTATATCCGCTCCAGCTTCTTTCATACTATTATATATTTTATTTGTTTCAACACATCGCACTGCTTTACTTACTGCTTTTGCTGCCTTCTCATTGCGAGTGCCGTAGTTCATATTATAAGAATGATCACACCATTCTAAATTTGAAACATCATTATTTTGTTTGTTTTCATCACGATGATTAACTTCTGGTAAGTTATCTGGATTAGGTAAGTAGGCAGCAGCAACTAATCTATGAACATAAAAGACTTTTTCTACACCATTTATATATAAATGTGCTTGTAAATAACCGCTTGCGACACCTGGCTTTAAAAATTTCTTTCTTCTATAACTCCAAATGCGGCCGTCTTCAGTGACTGCGTATAAACCTTCATAGCCTTGAATATCTTTCATGCGCGCCACCTACTCTACAATAGCAAGCAGCTCTTCAGCGGCCTTGCGCAATTCTTCGTTAAATTCGTTAAGCATTAATTCTTTTCTAATTTGATCAACAATATTAAAAAAACGAGACAAATTGTAGAAGCGTTTGATATCGTCTGCGCTAGAGTTTGCTTTCTCAAGCGCGCTATTGGCTTCCGCAATTAATCTTGTTAAGTTTTTTTCATGATTCATTTATTACACCCCTGCACCACTTTAATTAGGTATTGGAGTAGTGCGGCTGGTGCAAGGCCATTAGGGAAGGTAATTAGGCTTCCTTCGCTACTCCTATAACTTATACTATATTATAACTCAAAATTTGGTAGCTGTCAAGTTTTAGCTTAGCTTCTTTTTGGCATCAGCGTATCTTCAATAGACAGATGGCAAGGGAACTGGGAATCGAACCCAGACTGTGCGGAGTTGAAGGCCGACGTGCTTCCTAATACACTACTCCCCTAACTGAATTATGAAGATAATTCTTTTTTTTATCTTTGTATTATTATTATAGCATTTTTTGAGCTTTTTGTAAAATCTGGAAATCAGTCATCCACATATTCCCAGTGGTAGCCGCCGCCGTATTAGCTTCAGCAGCAAGAGTAATACTACAATATCAACGAACTTTTCTATTTACCTCCTGAAACGCGCGACGAAACCTTTTTGGCATCCGCGTATCTCCAATGATAGCCGCCGGTAGTGCCGCGCCTTCCTTTACAACAGGCAGTAACATGAGTAGCTCATATACCCAAAAGGCGTTCTACTTCAATAGCACTAGAAAAAGTGCGCTTTAGTTCTACACAATATACAGGTTTCATAAGATTATTAACGAGAAGCCAACTCTTCATAAGCTTCTGCTAGCTCCAATTTAAGATTTTTAAGTTCGTTGTTTAATTCATCAATTTCTTCGTAACAATTTTCTAATTCTTCAAAATAGCGCGCATTGTGCCGCACTACAGATGCAAGAGCAATAATAAGCGCGATACTTACAATAGTTAAAATAATCATGTTCCTCCTTTGCGCCTTATAAGGATGGCGCTTCCTTTAGTTGTATCGATCCATCACCTCCTGACTGGCGCGGCTTGCCGCTTACAAGAGCAAAAGCGAATATAAGAGGTTTTGCAATGATTAAGGCTTAATTAAATTTTTATTTGGATTGTTCCGCTTATGCTTTTGTTTGAGGTTTTGCCGCACGCCAGTTGATGGATTAATCATAAACACCTAAAAACGTGTTTTAATCGATAAAAATGATTGATTTTGGTTGATTTTTGCTTATTTTTGGCTAATTGTTTTCTTCTGAAGTTATTATACAATTAGCTTTCTCTACGATTTGTGGTTGTCCATCTTCATCTAAAATCATAGCAGCATAACCACCAGTTATAGCATCAAGAACATCGAGTATAATTTCTCCATGTAAAATAAATTTAGTTTCCATAATTATTTACCTCCTAAAAGTGATTTATTTAATTCATGATCATTACGACATTTTGATTCAATAAGTTGCCCTTCTTCACTTCTGCGAATTTCTTTTATTCTTTGTATACGGTAATTAACTAAATCGCTTCTGTTTAAATCTGGTTCGTAGTCTTTGCGTTCACTATAAATAAAATTATTAACTTTAGCGTTTAAAATGTTAATATCTAGATTTTCAAAATCAGTAGCTATTTCTACAAAATCAAAGTCGTCCTCTTGTGATATATATTCGATAACCAGATAATAGCAAATAGGATTAACAATATAATCTTTATTACCACTTTTAATTAACTCTCTATTTGCTGCAATAATGTTTTTTAATGCTTCGTATTTCATTTTAATACCTCCTATATAAATCTACTTGTTGTTCTTTTTGATGATTGTGGTTCCGTTGGAACGGCGATTTCTTCAGCAACTTCTTCGGCAACTTCTTCAACTACTTCTTCTACAACAGGCGCGGTAGAAGATATTTCAGCAGAAGGAGAAGGTTGAGAAGAAGGCGCTGCTTTAGTAAACGTAATACCTAAAGTGCGCAAACGCTTACTAACCGCAGATGGAGTATAACTACCATAATGCGCGGTTATGTATTCGGATAATTCCTTTTGGGTTTTAAAGTTGCCGCTAAGTGCTAGTGCGGAAAAGTCTTCATTGGAGATAGTATTTTCTACTTTCTTAATAAAATTTTCTTGTTGCTTATCAATAAGTTTGTAAATATTTTTCATTTGTCGTTTAATTTCATTTGATGCGCCGTTATACATTTCTCCAGTACGGTAATAATTAAAAATAGCTAACATATACTCAATTGCTAAATCATTGTCTCCATCTTCACAGAAATCTTCGAAAATTTCCATAATTGATTCATAAATAATTAAATTTGGCTTTTGCATATTGATCACCTACTCTATTAAACCTTGTTCGCGCAATTTCTTGATGCGTTGACTTATTGCAGCATTGCTTACTCCAAAATAACGAGCTATTGCGGCTTGTGATGAGAATAAATTGCTTTCTAATGCTTCAATTAATTCTTCATCTGTAAACTTTCTGTTGGCACTTCCGCGCCATTCTTCTTTGTTAACTTGTTTAACTTTTTCTAAATCAATACTCATGTGTATTCCCTCCTAAGAGAATTAATCTTTCTCTTAACTTTTACACATATATTATATCTTAACTTTTGCTAAAAATCAAATCTGCGCTAAGCTCAAAATAAGATATTGATACTCTTTTATTTTTCCTCCTGTTAAAGCAATGTGCGGCTAGGCGGCGCCCCAGCGTCCGCCCTAAAGCCGCTAAATTGCTTGAAAAATATTTCTATCCCTACGTAGCTGTCTCTGTATACGTCTCTGTAGCCGTAGCCGTCGCCGTAGCCGTCGCCGTCTACGTCTCTGTAGCTGTAGCTGTAGCTGTAGCTGTATCTGTATCTGTATCTGTATCTACTGGAAACTCAGGAAATTGAAGAAATTTCCGGAAATTGAAGAAATTTCCTCAACTCAGGAAACGAATTTAGGTTTAAGCCAAAAATACGATAGCACCATTACTTCAACAACGATGCTTCAAACTACAAAAGAAAAAAAACAGTCTAAGGAATCTATAGACTGCTTGAATAATTATTACTAGATCCTATTTAGCTAAGGCTTGCGGCCATTCTGCCGCTTTATCTCATGATGTATCATTAAAACTATTAATCATTAGATATCACCTTCTACTTTAAAGAGATGGCGGCCTTTCACCGCCTTGCATATGGCATATGTATTTTAGGAGGCATATGATATAACAACATCATAAGAAAGAACTTTCCTTTCTTTCTTACTACGTATATTATAACAGAAAATGTGGGAAATTTCAAGTCTGCGCAAAGCTCAAAATAGGCTATTGATATTCTTTTATTCTTCCTCCCTTCTTTTGCCTATCATACTACAAAAGAAAAAACAGTCTAAGAAAACCATAGACTGCTTGAAATATTCTTTATATCCTATTTAGCCAAGCTTTGCGGCCATTATCTCCGCACCATTTGATATACTCATCCACTACATCATTATACTTATCACGATACTCTGCGGCTTTGCGGCTATCTATACCATCTCAACTAATCCATCTGTCAAAAAGGTAGCGGCCTTTGCGCTCCATTCCCCTTTGCATCGCGGTTATTTCTGCTTCTGCATCCATTTCCTCTTTGCTGAAGACGGGCGCGGCCACGTTAGGCTTATAAGGTAGGAAGGTGTGCTTACAATAGCGGTGCATTAGCTTGGTAGGGCCAAGGGCATCTAATAGTGATGTATAGCTGCGGCCGTCGCTGGCAATACCAGATGTGCCGTCCAAACTATAAAGGCGGCCTTGGTATGGTTGACATAGAATACTACAATCGGCATGACTGCTTACCAATACGAGTTTGTTGCCACTTGCTGCTATGGCTTCAATCTGCGCTTCTTGTCTATGCCTCATAGCATCTACTTCTGCCTGGCCAAAGAGTCCGTTGTTGCTGATTGGCTTATTCGTTATCTCCATTGTAGCCTTCTTGACACGTTTAGTAATTGCTTGATAGAAATCAAAGGTATCTTCTTCATCACCAAAAGTAATTGGCAATTGGTATGATAAGGCGGAGTAAAACTTGCTGCTGCTTTTCTTAAGCAAGAAGGCAACGCTTAAACCAATAGCGGCAACATAGCGGCTAAAGTAAGCATTATACCATCTTCTGAAAGTTTCTTGATAATCGATAGGTAATTTCTTCTTAAGGTTAAGGAGGCGTTCCTTCATGCCGCTAAGGGTGATACGATTCAAGAAATAATCACGTATAATGGCTTTTGCTTCCATAGTAGCGTTAAAGCAAGAGATGGCGTCTTCACTATTCTCATAGTTAAGGCTTGCGGCGTTAACGTTATCTTCGGCTAAGGCAATAGGAGGGTTGAAGGCAACCTTTGCCATACTATATTAATACCTCACTTCTTTCACTTTTTATCGCATCTGCCATCTCTTTGATACTGCTTGCGTCTGCATCTGGATAAATTATTCTTAATGCTTGTTCGATACTTGCTAAGCCTGCTTGGTATAGCGCGATTGCTTGGCTATTGCGGACGGCGCTGCTGCTGAATCCGCTGGTAGGTAAACTAATGGTGTAATCGGCTAAAGGAAGATGATAGAACGCAATTAATGTGTTGATTAGCTTGTTGATGAATGGAATAATAAATGTGCGTCTGACACCGCTGGCGAAGGAAGCCGTTAAGTCTGTTTCGGCGTTAACTTCAGTAGCCGTCTTAACTCCTTGACTCTTGAGGAAGGTAGCAAGTGATACTCCGCTGATGCCGATCTTAGCCGCCATTGTTTCAAGTATTTCTTCTTTCATCTTAATATGTTCATCTGTGCGGTAATCGAATTGAACAGATGTAGGTTTGGCGCTATCAATGCTGTTATCAGGCGCAACTAAATACATAAAGGAGTCTAAACCGCTTACACCAGAGCCTTGATTAGCATATTGTTGACTTACCATTATTCTTGCGCGGCCGGTATACATATCAACAATTTTGCCGCTTTCGGCATATTCGTATTCATATAAGTCATTCAATACCGGTTGTAGGAACGATTCACCATATGGAGACATAGGGTTATATGCTAAATTGCGCACTTTAAGTAAATAGCAACCTGCGTCTTCAAAAGGTAGTGGCAATTCTTCGTCTAACTTGATGCCTTCATAGCTATCAATCCATCTTTTGCCTTTTTCGCCTAAGTCTAAGTATGATACATGTTTAGGTTTGTTAGTGCCATCATCCTTCGTAATGTAGTATTTTACCGTCTTAGGCGTTCTCTTTTCAACTAACCAATAGGTTCCTTCTCGTTCGCTTTGAAATACATCGATGAAGAAGCGCGCCTTTCTTACGTTCCCCTTGGCGTCTACGGCAGAAGCAATAAATCTATTTAGTGGGTAGGCGTTGAAGGTGATGTTGCCGCTTTCATCTACATCTGCTTTTACCATAGCGGTTCCATCTTTAACGGCGTAGGAAATTGCTTGATTAACTACATTATCAAGATTGGCTTGATTAACTATATCCTTCAATTGGCTGTTGGTGCTGCGGCAAAAGATGCGGCCGCCAAGTATTCTACTAATGGTATCAGTTAAACATACACCTATATTAGTTTGTATGATGCCGTTTCTTCCTTCATGAAAGGTAGGAACAAAGCCGCTACTACTCCATTGATGCCATAAAACGGCTTGTTTATAAATAGGAGAAAGCGCTTCTGGAATATGTTTATAAAAGGTATCTTCCCCTACATTATTAATATAATAACTACCATAACACATTGAAGCTATCTTGTTAACAAAAGCAGGTGTTAAGGCAGTTGGTGATTGGTTGTAATTGTTGTTATTACTATTCATGATTTTTACTTACCTCACGTTTAAAAATAGTTTGTGGCGCAGCATGATAATTGTAGTATAGGACATAACGTGCTGCGTCTATTATGTCGTTTGGTTCCGCGTCATTAAGTTTTCCATTAACGAAGCTAACAGTTTCTATTTCATTGATTAGGCTATTGGTAGTTGTTCCATCAATAAGGTAAAGTCTATTACTACCAAGCATGTTGTTAAAGCATTCAAAGGTTTCCGCTGTCTTCTTATTAGTAAAGGCGATGGCATTACAACCCAATTGCCTTAAACCCAGAATCATATCAGTAGCGGCGCAGTCTACGATGAAGGTTGGTTGGCCGCCGGCAAAGTAATGCTGCGTAAAGAGGTTAGCAAGGGTAGCGTCAACGTATTGTTTTATTAATATCGCTTGCTGCTGACTACTTATTACTCCATCTGTAGCCGGATTGTGTATGAAGGGTGGTAGCATGTAAAGGTAGCCTAAGTTATCTTCGACAAGAATCACCGCGGCCGTCTTATCGCGCTGAATGGCTACATCCACACCAATGCTGATACGGTTAATGCGGCGTCCGGCTGGTATGGTGTCTAACAGGCAGGCATCTGTATAATTGTAAATGGCTAATGATTGCTTATCAAATAGCGGTTCGCCTAAATACATATGGCGATATAGCGGAAGGTTGGCTTTCTTCAGCCATTCAATTTCTTCAACTACAGGTGCGGGTAAAAACTTACCAAGACACTTATAGTTGGTTTCCAATACCAACCTATTGGGTAGGCCGCGTGATGATTCAACGTATTGCCACCATCAATGCTGCTTAGTAGGAGGGTTGTTTCCAAGCAGCATCTTGTGATATGGTATGGAAGTATCCAGATGTCTAACGAAGCTACTTAACGCCTGATCAAGTTGCTGCTGATTGGCCAATTGCT
>CALYRM010000060.1 GCA_945482995.1 uncultured Clostridia bacterium
ATGTACTATTAATATAAATTGGCTTATTCAAGGAGAACTAATGAATAAAATTATCACTTTAGATAATGGTATTAGAATTTCTTTCATAAATATTCCCAATATCCATTCGGTATCGTTTGGATGTTTTTTCGGTGCAGGAAGCAGATTTGAAAGCAAAAAGAATAACGGCATTTCTCATTTTATTGAGCATATGTCTTTTAAAGGAACTAAAAAAAGAACCGCTTTTGATTTAGTTTGTGACGTCGATAAACTTGGCGCAAATATGAACGCATACACAGGGAAAGAAGTTACTTGTTATTATATTCAAGGTTTGTCTGAGCAAAGCGAAGCTTGCTTTGAAATCCTAGCCGATCTTGTTTGCAACCACACGTTCCCTGAAGACGAAATGGAAAAAGAAAAAGAGGTTGTCGTCGAAGAAATCAAGATGTGTAACGACACTCCCGACGATCTCTGCATTGACTTGGCGATTGCGTCATTCTGGGGGGACGATCCTATCGGTATGACGATTTTAGGCGATGAGGACACTGTTCGTGGCTTTACAAGGCAAGATCTAATCGACTATGAAAACCAAAGATACGTCGCTTCGAATTTGGTTATTTCCATTGCCGGCAATATTGATGAAGGATTTGCCGTAGATTTAGTGAAAAAATATTTTGGTGATTTTAGGGTGGGAAACGCTCCGTCAATAAAAAACAACTTGTCAAAGGTTGCTCCCTCGGTTAATCTTGCCATTAAGCCAAACGAGCAAGCGAATATTTGTTTAACCTACGATGGCGTATCGTCTAAAGATCCTGACGAAAATACCGTTAGCATACTTTGTAGCTGTTTCGGTGGCAATATGAGTAGCGTTTTATTCCAAAGATTGAGAGAAGAGTTGAGCTTAGCTTATTCGGTATATCTATTCCCGTCTAAGTATAGAGATAAAGGCACAATATCGATTTATATCGGTACTTCTCCAACCAAGGTAAAAACCGCACTTGAAGAAATCAAAAAAATTATCGGTGATTACGTAGAGCATGGCTTTTCTAAAGAAGAATTTGACCGTGGCGTTAATCAACAAAAGTCCGCTTATTTAATGGGGTTGGAATCCTCATTAACATTAATGAGAGTATATGCAAATTATACGCTTATCAACAATGCTCCATATGACATTGATAAGGAACTTGAACAAATAAATAAAATCACGGTAGACGACTTAAATAGGGTATTTAGAAAATTCTTCATGGGTTTACCTGCAATAGGCTATGTGGGGACAAGGCAAGATTTTGATTTACAAGAAATATTCAAGGGTGAATAGATATGAATAATTACGACAGAATGCACCAAGGGGAAGATAAAGTAAAAATCCCCGTTAATAGAGCCAAACAGGTTGTTGACGAAAAACGCAAAAGGGTAGTTAAAATCGTTTTTGCGATTGTTTTGGTTATCAGCTGTTTGTTTCTTATTGGATTATTCGATCTATATGGTGCAGCATATTCCAATGCTATTTATGGTGCATTTGGTTGTTCCGCGATTGCTTTTGGAATTATTCTAATTGTTGTAAGCCTACTAAAACTAATTGGACTTAAACCGCGTAAACTCTCGGCAAGAACAATATGTTATATGGTTGTATTATGCTTATTGCTGGTACTGTTTTTGCAAATTATTTCCACAGTCAAGGATTTTAAAGCCCTTGATGACAAATCGTATAAATCATATTTAGACAGCTGTTTCTTAAATGGTCGAAACAATGCCGGTGGGGCTTTGTTTGGAATAATTTCCTATCCATTTTTAAACGTACTAGGTTCGGTAACAAGTTTGTGTGTAATTGCTATACTCTTTTTCGGTACGTTATTATTATGTTTCCGATCTTTCTTCTATGTTGAAAAGGTGCAAACCATTGTTTCGGAAGAAAGCGAAAACAGTGGAATGTATATAGAAACGGTTGACGATAAGAAGAGAAAGAATAAGACCGAAGAAAAAATTGATTTAATGTTCCCAAACAACGTTTCTCCCGATGATGAACCCGAAGAAGAAGTCGAAGAAGCGGAAATTGAGTATACGGCAAGCACCTTGTCGGATAGACTTGCTCGTGACGTTTTCAATGATGAACTTGATAAAGAAACTCGTGCCAAGAGAGCGGAAGAGTTGTTGTTTATGTCCGAAGAGGAACTTAAAAAGACAATCAAGGGCAATCGTGACGAAACGAATAAGAAAAACCTTCAACAAGAAACACCAAACAGCGCCATTAGAACAGGCGAGAGAGAGCCTTATCAAAAGGGCTTTGGTGGTACCGACTCCGAACATAGAAAAATGTCGGTTGAAGAAGCATACAAAAATTATGCTGCCGGTGGATTGACTGCAGAAGAACTTTTATTCGGTGGTATTATAGACGTTCCCGACTTGTCCTATGACGAGTTATATCCAAAGCAAAATGCGAACGACCTTTACTTTGATAACGGAACAAAAAAACAAAATACCGTTATTCCCTCAGGAAATGTCATCCCCACAGGAAATGTCATTCCGAGCGCAGTCGAGGAATCTCATCCTTATCAAAACAATGTAGCACCGAACCAAACTAATAATGTCATTCCGAGCGCAGTCGAGGAGTCTCATCCATATCGAAACAACGTAGCGCCGAACCAAACTAATAATGTCATCCCCACAGGAAATGTCATTCCGAGCGGAGCCTGGGAATCTCATCCTTATCAAAACAATACTACACAAACTCAAAACAATCATGTCATTCCGACCAACGTGGAGGAATCTCATCCATATAATCAACCAACAAATGATTATTCTTTGGACTACAAGCCACTAAATAATCAATTTATCGAAAATAAGACTACAAATTCGGTAATAAATCCGTCCACACCGCTACCCGAGTTAACCGATATAAATACAGCCATCTATGACGAATCTCTTGATTTGGACGAAATAAAGACACCTTATGTCGAGCAAAAGATGATTAAGCCCAATGAAGAAATCGAGCCAAGAGAAAATCCATTCAAAACCGTTTATAGAGAGCTTACCGATGACGAAAAGGACGAACTTTCAGGAAAGAAAGAAGAACTAATAAAGACCGAATCTAAGCCTAAAAAGACGCTTGAATTTGCTCTAAAACCAAGCGAGACGACAACTCCTGCGCCTGTAAAAAAGGTGATAAGACCTTATACTTGTCCCTCCCTTGCGTTGTTATCCGAACCCGAACCAACTCAGTCTAATATCGACTACGTATCGGTATATAAACAAATCGAGGATGCATTTGCTTCCTATGATATTAGTTGTAAGGTTATCGCACATACTCGAGGACCGACATTTACTTTGTATGCCGTCCAACTCGGTCAAGGCGTTTACTTCAAGCGTGTAATGAGCAGAGAAGAGGACATCAACCGTAAATTGTGTTGTGACGAGCCAATTCATATCGTGCCGACTGTAAAAGATATGGACGCTATCGGCATTGAGGTATTCTATAGAAATCTAAAAACGAAAGTACCTCTAAAACGTTATTTGTTCAGCGAAAAATACAAAGAACCCGATAAGTTATACATCCCTATAGGTGTTGACGTCTATGGCGACGCATATTATTGCAACGTTTTGGGCGCACCGCACATTTTGATTGGCGGTACTACGGGATCAGGTAAGAGTGTATGTTTAAATGCAATACTATGTACCATTTTGTACAACTACTCGCCTGAATTCGTAAAATTGATTTTGGTAGACCCCAAGGCAGTTGAGCTTGCACCATTTGCAACCGTACCGCACAATTTATTAGGACAATCGATAAATGATGAGCCGACTTGTATAAAAGCACTCAGTTGGGCTGTAGACGAAATGAATCGCCGTTATAAACTTATGGAAAGCGTTCAAATGAAGCAGTTGTCTAATTACAATAAGCATTTGACAAGCATTGGCGAAAAGCCACTTCCATATATTGTAATTGTTATAGACGAGTTAGCGGACTTTATGCTTAACAACAAGAAAACCGCCGCCGAAATCGAAGTGAGAATCAACATTTTGACCGCTAAGGCAAGAGCGTCGGGTATTCATTTGATATTAGCGACTCAAAGACCAAGCTCCGAAATTGTTACGGGCTTAATTAAGAACAATGTCTCCACAAGAATTGCTTTCACAATGGGCGACGCTGTCGCAAGTAAGGTTATTCTTGATAGAGGAGGAGCAGAAAAGTTGTACGGCAAGGGCGACTTGTTATTCACAAGCTCGGATTATTCTCGTCCGTTGAGATTGCAAGGTATGTTTATTGATGACCCAGAAGTAATCGCAGTTACCGACTACGTCAAAGAACATAACGACTTTGAACCCGATGAAAAGGCATACGAGGAGATTTTTAACCCTAAACCTGTGCAATTGGAAAACATGATGGATGGCAATGAACCTAAAATGACCGCAGCGCAAGAAAGGGAAAAAGATTTTAACGAATTGTACAACGATGCATTGGTTTATGCTGTTCAACATGGTGAAATTAGCACTAGCAAAGTACAAAAATTATATAGAATAGGATATTTAAAGGCAAGCACTATTACCGATAAGATGTTCGAGGACGGTGTAATAGAAGCAGCCGTATCCGGTTCAAGCAAGTCAAGAAAAGTCCTTATCAGCGAGGATCAGCTTGAGGATTATATGATAAACTATGATGGAGACGATGAAGATTAAAGTTAGTTTAGTTAGTTTAGGTTGTGATAAAAACAGAGTAGAGAGCGAGTATCTTTTGGGACTTTTGAGCCAAGAGTTCGAAATAGTGGAAAGTGACGCCGACGTGGTTGTCATAAACACGTGCGCCTTTATCGAATCTGCCGTAAACGAGAGTATAGATACAATATTGGGCGAATCCGAAACAGGCGCAAAGATAATCGTTACAGGCTGTTTGCCTATGCGCTACAAAAACGAAAAATTATTAGAACAATTTCCCGAAGTGTCCGCGTTTTTGGACAATAAGCACTATACAAGCATATGCGAAACGGTGTATAATGTGTGCAACAACAAGAGATTTGAGTTGCACTCCAACGAATGTAGTGAACCGATTTCCATGAAGCGAGTTCTGGATAATCCTACCCACTATGCTTTTTTGAGGGTAGCGGACGGGTGTAATAACTGTTGTACTTACTGCGCAATCCCGAAAATTCGCGGTAGATATATGGCGGTTGCTCCCGATAAAATCGTAGCCGAAGCAAAATATTTGATTGATACGTACCAAACCAATGAGTTTATTTTGGTTGCGCAGGACGTTTCAAGATATAAATACGGTGAAGTTGACCTTTTGGCTTTGATTGATATGCTAGAAGAAGTCGGAGTCAAAAAAATCCGTTTGATGTATTGCTATCCCGAGGCAGTAACCGATGAACTAATCGATAGAATCGTTAATGACGATAGGATAGTTAAATATCTTGACATTCCGCTTCAACATATAAATGATGACGTGTTAAAGAGAATGAATAGAAAATCAACGTCCTCGTCAATTAAAGAACTTTTACAAAAGTTAAACGATAAAGGAATTATTGTTAGAAGCACGTTTATTACGGGTTTCCCCGGTGAAACGGACGAACAACATCAAGAGCTACTTTCCTTTTTAGAAAAAGGATTGATAACTTATGCGGGATTCTTCCCTTATTTTAGAGAAGAGGGTACGCCTGCTTATAGTTTTAGCGGACAGATAAAAAAATCAGTCAAAATGAAGAGACTTCAAGAGCTTGAAGCTTGTCAAACCAAGATAACGGTTGAAAAACTAAATTCATACGTCGGCAAAGACGTTAAAATTAC
Source organism: uncultured Clostridia bacterium (assembly GCA_945482995.1). Taxonomy (GTDB): domain Bacteria; phylum Bacillota; class Clostridia; order Christensenellales; family CAG-1252; genus RUG14300. The sequence continues at coordinate 5,758 of CALYRM010000060.1, forward strand.
ATTCGACTACATAGATTATGACAAAAACCTATTTGTAGGACATATGGATAATCAACATCCAACCGTTGACTCAAAAGTATTCTTCAAGGCAGACTTCACCGTGAATCAAGGCGAAGAATACATGGTGCGAATTAAAGATCGCAAAAAACTAAATTTAGTAGGTGAAGCAATATGATAACAAGAGCAACAAAAATAACTCTATCGAGATTATTTCTTGTGCCCGTATTGGTCGTAATAGCTTTAGTCACATTCAAATCTCACTTTTTGGTGGCAGGACTACTGTATACGTTTTTAGCCGTAACTGACGGCTTAGATGGCTATGTTGCAAGAAAGACTAATACGGTATCTAAATTAGGAAAAATCCTAGATCCGTTAGCCGATAAAGCATTATCGCTAGCAACCATGGTATGTATTTTGATTTCTGGGTTGATTTATCCAATAGAATTTGCCATTTGTGCAGTTGTATTGATATTCATTAGGGAAATCGGAATCACCATAATGCGCCAAGTGTTACTCAAAAAGGGCAAGGTTTTATCAGCCGACAAGCTCGGCAAGTTTAAGACGATATTTATAAATATATCTCTACCCATTACCTATTTAGCCGCTTCGCTTAAATACGATTTTGGCTATGACGGAATAGGATATGAAATATTTTATTGGTTGGCATTTTCACTGTTTGTGATAGGCTTTGCGTTGACAGTCATTTCGGGAGTACGCTATATATACGTTAATAGAAAGCTATTAACAAATAAAGAAGGCGAAACGGATTAATTACCATAGGCTACGTCATTTCTACCGAAGTGTCTGTGTCCCCAAAAAGTGCAATTATAGACTTAAGCGAAATACCAAAAAAGGTAAGTAAATAAAATGAAAGTTAAATCACTAAAACAAATAGACGAATATCAAGGTTTTCCGCTTTATGCTTTATCAGAAGAGAAAGAATTGACGGAGTGTGAACTAAAAGAGAAACACGTTTTAGAAAATTACCTAATAAGCGCCGAAACAAAAGACTTGTCCGCACGTATCATACGCTTTATGACCGACCATAATTTATCGTTGTCGGTATCGGAAAGCTTGACAGGTGGTGAATTGAGTTCTACTCTTATTAGTCAATCGGGTGCTTCCAAAGTGTTTGTTGAAGGTATAGTCGCATATTCAAATAATGCAAAATGCAATAGGTTGAACGTATCTTCGGTAACTCTTGATACTCTTGGTGCAGTAAGTGCTCAAACCGCTTTGGAAATGGCAAAAGGCGTCTTAGGCAACAGTGACTATTCTCTATCAACAACAGGGCTTGCAGGGCCTGCCGGTGATGGCTTTTTAGATAAGGTTGGCACTGTGTATATTGGCTTATGCACAAAAACAGATTGCTTTGTAAAGGGCTTTTTGTTCGAAGGAGAAAGAAATACAATAAGAAATTTGACCGTTAATACTGCGCTAAGCATGCTTTTAACAGTACTCATACAAAATGAAAATTAATCATAATTGTATTATTTAAGCGTTGTTCGAAGGATCTCTATATAAGTAAAGACTCTTTGCGAAGTAGACGAGCAGTGCGTATTGCAATTACGTCGTTGCACATTGGCATATTCGAGACGATAAATTGGATTAACCCCTCGACTGTGTTTGTGATGAGGATACAGGCAATAATTAGAATAAATATAAATAAGGAGATATAAAATATGGCTGAAAAGAAGAAATCAAGTGAAATCATCGAGCCAAGCGATAAGGCGAAAGCTTTGGAAAATGCGTTGGCTATTATTGAAAAGAATTTCGGTAAGGGCGCAATTATGAAGCTTAACGACGATTTTGCAACCGATGTAGAGGTTATCCCTACGGGCTGTTTGAGTTTAGACGTTGCGTTGGGAGTTGGAGGTGTACCTAGAGGAAGAATTATCGAGGTATACGGACCTGAAAGCTCAGGTAAAACCACGGTATGTCTACATATCATTGCCGAAGCACAAAAGCTTGGCGGTACCGCAGCATTTATCGATGCTGAACACGCATTGGATCCGAGATATGCGCAAAATCTGGGCGTTAAAATCGACGATTTGTATGTTTCACAACCCGACAACGGCGAGCAAGCTTTGGATATAGTTGAAGCGTTGGTTCGTTCGGGCGCTATCGATATCATAGTTGTTGACTCTGTTGCCGCACTCACACCAAAGGCTGAAATCGAAGGCGATATGGCTGCTAACCACGTTGGTTTGCAAGCAAGACTTATGTCCCAAGCATTGAGAAAGTTGACTGCGATTATAAGCAAGACAAAGACTTGTTTGATTTTCATCAACCAATTAAGAGAAAAAGTTGGAGTTATGTTTGGTAACCCCGAAACAACCCCGGGCGGTAAAGCATTGAAATTCTATTCAAGCGTAAGAATGGATGTTCGCAAAAAGGACGCATTAAAGGACGGAGCTGACGTTGTTGGTAATAAAACCGTTATTAAGGTTATCAAAAACAAAATGGCGCCACCTTTTAAAACTGCTGAATTTGACATCATCTACGGCAAGGGAATCTCTCGTCAAGGCTGTATCGTAGATATGGGCGTCGAGCAGGGTGTTTTGCAAAAGACAGGTAGCTGGTTTAGCTATAACGGCGATAAGATTGGACAGGGCAGAGATAAGACTATTCAATATTTGAACGAAAATCCCGATTTGTCAAAGGAAATCGAAGAGATGATAATTGGCAAAATAAAAGGAACAAAATCTTCAGATGAGGAATAATAATAGTAAAAGGTGACAGCTCTAGTCTGTTATTCTCAAAGGTAGTCGAGGAATCTCGCTACAAACACAAACTAAAGGATAGCTTAGAACAATCGGTATTCGCCTTATGGCGAGCTGAGGGCTTAGGAATTTATATGGTACTGTGGTTATACTAATTGCAGTACCTTTCTTTTATTATTGGTATTAAACGTTAAAAAAAATCTTGGTATAATTGTTAGGATAACCGTATCAAATAAAACCTATTGCAATATACAAATGATTTTTAGATTTCCTCATTGCACGTTTGGGTAAACCCTTTTGTTTTAGTTGTAACATTTTTATATCAATCTCACTAAAATTTAGCCTTGACATTGATAGATATAGGGTGTATAATTAAAAAGGTATATTCAGCGTTATTCCGTTTTGATACGCTCATAGACTTTGTATGAGTGGTATCAAGCTATATATAATGCTTGTTGCTTGAAAATAGAATATTAGGAGGTTCAAAAATGATTAACAAGATGGTTTCGGCTGTGTTGTTATCTGTTGTGCCGGGATATGGAATTGCATTAATTGCTATTGCTACTTGTTTAGTAGGGGCTGCTATAATGTTTGTAGTGTATAATATTTATTTACGCAAGAAATTCCACGGCGCAAAGGAAGAAGCAAAACGCATAGTCGATGAAGGAAGAGCCGAAGCAAAGCAAATGCGCAAAGAAGCTCTTTTAGAAGCAAAAGAAGAACAGCATAGACTTCGTAGCGAACTTGATAAGGAAACAAGAGATCGTAGAGCGGAGTTGTCGAGAACCGAAAGTCGCTTACAGTCGAGAGAAGAACAGCTAAATCGTAAAGAAGCAGTCTTAGATAACAAACTGCAAGAAACTGAAAATCGCAAACAACTATTAGACAATCGCGATAAAGAGATTGCAAAATTCCAAGATAGTCTAAAAGTTAAAGAGGCAAGTATTGTCAACGAGCTTGAGAGAGTTGCAGGCTTGACGAGAGATGAAGCAAAAGCAGAGCTAGTTCACGCTATTGAAGAAGAAGCAAAAAAAGATGCCTACTTAACTGCTAAGAATATTGAGACGGCAGCTAAAGAGGAAGCCGAAAAGAAAGCTAAATACATCATTGCTCAAGCTGTGCAAAGATGTGCAACAGACCATTCCTCAGAGCTTGCAGTATCCGTTGTAAGTATTCCTAACGAGGATATGAAAGGTAGAATTATCGGTAGAGTAGGAAGAAATATTAGATCTTTAGAAAATGCGACAGGTGTTGACATTATAATTGACGATACTCCCGACGTTGTAACTCTATCCGCTTTTGATCCGGTAAGAAGAGAAATTGCAAGAGTAGCGCTAGAAAGATTGATTGCCGACGGTAGAATCCATCCTGCAAAGATAGAAGAAGTTGTCGATAAAGTAAAAATAGATATCGAAAACCAAATGAAAGAAGCAGGCGAGTTGGCAGTTTATGATTCGGGTATTATGCACTTGCATCCCGAACTAGTAAAATTATTGGGTAGATTAAAGTTCCGTACAAGCTATGGTCAAAACGTTTTACAACATTCACTTGAAGTTTGTTATTTGTCTGGAATCATGGCTGCCGAATTAGGCGTTGACGTAAAAACTGCGAAACGTGCAGGTTTATTACACGATATAGGTAAAGCAATCGATCACGAAGTTGAAGGTACTCACATTTCAATTGGTGTAGAATTAGCTAAGAAATATAAGGAAAGTCCTCAAGTTATCCACGCAATTCAAGCTCACCACGGCGAGATTGAAGCAAAAACCGTTGTTGCAATGATAGTCCAAGCAGCGGACGCAATCAGCAGTGCAAGACCGGGCGCACGTAGAGATTCACTTGAAAACTACGTCAAGAGATTGGAAAGCATAGAGAAAATTGCAAATGAATTCCCCGGCGTTGAATCGTCATACGCAATCCAAGCAGGTAGAGAAATCAGAGTTATGGTCAAGCCCGACGAAATCGATGACAGCAAAACCTATTATACAGCCAAAGAAATTGCCAAGAAATTGGAAACCGAATTGGAGTATCCGGGACAAATCAAGGTATGTGTAATTAGAGAGTTGAGAAGTGTCGAAATTGCTAAGTAGTGAAAGCGTTCTTCAAATTATTTATTATTAGTATAATAGTAAAATCAATGAAAACAAAAAAATCAAGTCGTAAAGGCTTGATTTTTTTTTATCCACATTGTCATTCCGAGTCATACTAATCGTCATCCTCAAGCGTTGCGCAGTGGAGTCGTAAGGATCTCATCCATATCGTCATTTCGACCCATATTGTCATCCTGAGCGGAACGCAGTGGAGTCGTAAGGATCTCATCCTTGTCCGTCATTCCGACCGAAGTGCAACAGAGTGGAGAGTGAATTGACAGCAAGGCTGTCATCCCGAGCGTAGTCGAGGGACCTCATCCTTATAATGTCATGTCGACCGCAGTGGAGACATCTAATCCACATTATGTCATTCTGAGCGAAGTCGAAGGTGAATTGACAGCACTGCTGTCATCCCGAGCGTAGTCGAGGGACCTCACTACAAGCACCGACTCTTTGCGAAGCATACGGATAAACATTCATGCCATAATGTCATTCCGAC
>CALYRM010000061.1 GCA_945482995.1 uncultured Clostridia bacterium
AATAGTCTATGCTGATAGAAGGAACGTTAGGCCATTTTGGTATTCTTTCTAAAATCGCATTTAATGCGGTCCTTTGAGTAAAATTGCCGTCTTCGCTCGAATATGCGGATAGTAGCCTAGAATAATGCTCAATAATAGGAAAAAGAGCACAAGCGGTGCAGTAATATTTACCTTCCTTATAGGTGGTTTTCGCTTCTATAAAATATTTGTTTACTAATTCAGAAGAAACAGTAAAATTGAAAAAACTATCAAAATATTTGTTGTATACGGCAGCGTTATATTCATCTATAGTTTTATAGTCGTCAGCATTACCCAAATGAATTCGGTGTTTTCGTGGATATGTAAACCATCCAGCCTGTTCATTTTCGGTATTATCAGCCATGGATGCCACAAAAGCACCTTCAAACATGTCTTGTAAAATTAAATACCAGTAAATATAAACATTTTGGTAAAAATTACGCCATTCCCATTTATCGTCATTAGTTTTACTATCTTTAGGTAGTAATTTCGCATCAGTTAAAATTTTATCTCTTAAAATAACTGCCTGACGGCCATAATCTCCGCTAGCATATATGGGCTCAATTTTATATTCTTGAATTTTAGTCATTGTTGTGCAATTTAATCAGCTTTAATATCTGGTATGTAAACAGGGGTAAGCGGAATAATTTTTTTGCTCTTATCTGACAATTTATCGTAGTACTTCAAAATTAGTTCAGCTAATTCCAACCCACTTATTCCACGGATAATAGGGGTATTATCCAAGTATTTTAATGCATTTGGAGTATAATTCGAAAGAGTTATAAATAAGCCGTAATCGCCTTCTTTCATTGCGCCACGTAAAGACTGAATGGTGGATTCTTTAATGTCACCATCTTGGCTTTTTACCTGTACTAAAATTCTGGGCGGTAATTCATCTTTATAAGCGGTAATATCTACGCCGCCGTCGCCTCCTTTAGGTGATACAGTAGCGCGGTAACCCATAGCGCGTAAAAGGTCAGCAACAAAGTCTTGGAGAGGATAACCTTTTTGTTTCCGACTCAATTCTTTCAAAATAAAGTCACACGTCGTATTTTGTATGTCGGCAGCAGTTCTCTCAATAGTTTCGTCAACAGATTCGGTTTTTTGCGTCTTAAAATTTTTATCAAGCGCACTTAAAAATTCATCTGTATAATTTTTAATTTCAAAACAAGTCGTAAAAGCGCCGACTTCATATAATGCACCTTGCGAAAAAGCAACGCGCGGTAAGTGTTTTAACCATTTTACTTTTCTTCGGTGGTTATACATTTTTGCGTTAGGGTCGTAGTAATAATCACTTTCTACGACCCCTAAATTTATTTCACGATTATATTTTGAGGGGAAAACAATATAATCGCCAACTTGCATTTCCACAACAAAGCGAGAAATACTACCAACACAGTTAGCGACGTTCATTTTCTTTGCGGTCGGGAATAGAGATTGATATTTTTCTTTAAGTGCGATTTTTGTTTTATCTACATTTGTTAAATCGCCTAATTCTTCCCAACCTATAGCAATTAGCGATTCATCTAAGAAAAGTAAATCGTTTTGAGTATGCATACCCCAAGTTTTATTAAAGCCTTTTCTCATTAGTTGTTCTCCTTATTTATTTTCTTCAAAGTTTTCCACTTGTTCCATAACCTTGCGAAATACTTCTGGACTGTACTGTGGAGGGTATCCGTTTTTAACCAAACATACTTTGATATCAAACTTCAATTGGTTACGTACATTTTGGTTGTTAAGCCAGTCAGCAAATGAAGACTTAGTGTCAATTATTTCTTTGATTTTCTTCGCTAATGCCTTACATTTATCATTAACTAATATACCATCAACAATTTTGTTTTCGCCGTATTCGAAGTTGTATTGGTCACGTAAAGCCATCAAAATATCGTAAAAAGCCTTTTCTTCGAACGTAAGACCAATTTTACGGAAACTTTCACGGTCGGCGTTCATATCTTTTAAGATACGCAATGCTTGCTCGGTTGCATTTTTAATGATTTCCTCTGACGTATATTCTTGCGCTTCGCCAGCTTCTTCAGCAGAAAGTGTTTTTCTTCGTTCGTGATATTGCTTAATTGTTTCCTCAAGCATTTCTTGGAACTTTTTGGCAGCCATTTGATTGGTTTTGCCGTATTCCTTAATTTGTTTGCGGAGCATTTTTATAAGCAATTCAAGCTTGGATGCTGGCATTTTGACGTCGGACAATTTTTCAAAGTATTCAGGACTGAAAATATCTTCCTGCTCACCGTCTTCAAGAATGCTTTCGACTTTATTATATTTCAACGCTTCTTCAACCATTTTAGCAACGTGACGATTCATGGTTTCCGTATCCACGTCACTTGTTCCGCTCATTTTGCGAACGAAACCTGCAATTGCCATAAAGCATTGCGCAAGGGCAGATTCTTCTTCGCCAAGCTCTCCAGACGGCTGGCAAATATCATAAGCTGCGCGCATACGTTTAACTGTTTTTAAGAAATATGTCTTGAATGATACCTTCTTAACGCTTTTTCCGCCGTTAGTTTGAGTTTGTAATTCCTGGGTGGAGATAAATATGTATTCGGCAGCTTTTGCTAATAGTGTATATCTCAAAGCAGGGTCGCCGTTCGGGTCAAGGAAAGGCGCTAAATCATATCCCGTGAAAAGGTCTTTAAGGATTTCAATTTCTTCTCTAAAAATTGTGGTGGCTTGTTCAACGTCATCAGCGGAAGGGGCAACGGAAACGTCACCACCGTAAGTTTTCATTGCCTCGCGCATATTGTCACGTATGCCGATATAGTCTACAATTAAGCCATAGTCTTTGCCTTCGTACTTTCTATTGACACGGCTAATAGTTTGGATAAGCATGTGTTTTTTAAGTGGCTTGTCGTTATACATATAGGTCAGCGAAGGTACGTCAAACCCCGTAATCCACATATCTACAACTATAACAATACGGAAATTTGATTTATCTTGCTTGAAAGCTGCATCCAAATCATCCGACCGTTTATTGTTTTTAACGCCGCCAAGATAGTTATACATTTCAGAATCGTCATTGCTACCGACACTTGCAACCATAGCAATACAAGGCATCGGCTTTAATTCACGAAGTTCTTCTTCAGTTGCTTTCATGCCATCGGGCGTTTTCTTTTCTTCAAACCACTCTGGGTACTTATCTTGGAATTTCTTCAAAAGTTGATAAGCAATCTGTCTGCTAGAACAAACTATCATTGCTTTTTGTACTCTCGTCGGGTCGTTTGCACAAGACGATACGTAATGGTCGTGAATATCCACGGCAAGGCGTTCCAAACGAGAAGGTTCGCCAAGAATAACCTCCATAGAACTCATAGCCTTTTTGCTTGCTTCTATATCTTCTTCAGTTGCGCCGTCATCAGCACATCTCTTGTAATATGCTTCAATTTGTTTAACCTTTTCTTGGTCAAGTAATACTTTTGCAATACGAGGGTGATATTTAATAGAAACAGTAAGTCCGTCGGCAACTGCTTGGTCCATCGTATAACGGTCAATTTCGTCACCAAAGGTTTGGTACGTTTCAGAAATAGGCGTACCAGTAAATCCAACGAACGTAGCGTTGGGGAGCGCCTCTTTCAAAACCTTTGCGTATGGCTTTGAAACCATAGCTCTCATATTTTCATCAGTATCTTTGCTAAACTTGATTTTCTTTGCGTGTTCAAGCTGTGTTCTATGTGCTTCATCCGAGAAACAAATTATATTAGCTCGTTCGTTTATAAGTCCAATTTTATCGTCTTCACGGTCGCAGAACTTTTGAATGGTGCAGATATAGAAACCGCCGCTTTCACGCGCGCCGAGTTCTTCACGTAACTCCTTACGGGTTTGTACAACCTTAACTTCGCCAAGGTTTAAGAATTCTTTACTCTTGGTGAATAGTTTTGCGCCTTGTTTTTGCAAGTCGTCACGGTCAACAATTAAAACGATGGTGGGAGAACCTATTTCAGGCACGTCCGTGCAACGTAGTGCAAGTTGACGAGCAAGGAACGCCATCGTGTATGTTTTTCCACAGCCAGTTGCACCAAAATACGTACCGCCTTTACCGCTCTTTTCTACAACCGATTTTACAATACTGCTTTTCAGTAACCGTGCAGCAAAAAACTGCGGATAACGGCAAACAATTTCACGTTCGGCGCTGTCGTATTCGCTGTCTTGAAAATATATATAATCACGGAAGATTTCAAGGAATCTTGCAGGGCTGTAAACACCCTTAATCATGGCTTGCGTTTCTTCAAACGGTAAAGTAGAAACCTTATCGCCGTCATTAACACGACGCCAAGCATAGAAATGCTCATAAGGCGTGCGAACCGTGCCAAGGCGTGTTTTTACGCCGTCGGAAATGCAGGCTAATGGACAGAAGTGAAGCAAGTGAGGGATATCGCGCCAATAGCGACTGTAAATTTGTTCCCAAGCATTATAAATGGTTGCGTGTGCATCCACAGGATTCTTAAGTTCAATTACACATAAAGGCATACCGTTGACAAACAAAAGTATATCAGGGCGGCGTGTTTCAACTTGTCCATTATTGGTGTATTCCACAGTAAATTGATTGACTGCACGGAAAATATTATTTTCAGGCTTTTCAAAATCAATTAACGCAACCATTTTCGCAAGTCCCGATTGTGGCGTGAATTGAATACCGTTTACCATCCAGCCGTAGACTTTATGTAGTGTCGAAAACTCGCTTTCCGAACCGACAAGACGGACCGTATCTATAATTTGCCGTATTTCGTCCACGGTTAAATCAGCGTTCGTTTTGCTTAAAAACTGCTCTAAATCGTCTGTATAGAGGACTTCTCTTTTAGAACTACGTGAAATGCTGTTTCCTGCAAGGTAATTCCAGCTTTCTTGTTCTAAAAAAGAAATGAATGCGTTTTCGTATTCCGATTCGCAATAACGCCCGTTAAAGTTTTGTAATTTTGCCATGTTTACCTCCGTGTTCAAAACTGCTTTATCATCTCAAGTTTTGCCAAACAAGATTTTACGGCATCTCCGAGTTCTTCAAGTGTTTGAAATCTTTTTGTTTTGTCTGGATTTGTTCCTTTGTCCATAAAAGATTTAACAATAGAATCTCTAATTTTATCCCATGCCAGTTTTCCCGTCATGATATACGTAAATAATAAAGTTATAGCATATAATTCGTGTAACAACCCATAGTTGCCAAACCCCTCGACTTTTAGAGCAGGATCATTCAAAGATCCCTTTAAATCTGTATTTTCCGATGTTAAATCACTATTAACCAGTTTTACCAACCCAAAATCGGACAATTTGACAATTAAGACATCGTCATATTGTTTCAACAAAACATTTTTTGGACTAATATCTCTATGATAAATGTTTTTGGAGTGCAGATATCCATATGCTCGAAGCAATTGCATAATTATATTTTTGCGCGCCTGCAATGTCATAGATTGATTATTTTTACTTATGAATTTTTCCAAAGTGGAATCCATTAATTCCATTATATATTCGTGTTTTGCTTCGTTGTACGAGTAGACCTCCACTATGTACGGGGAGTGCAGAGATTGCATTTCCTCGAATTCTCTTTTAAAGCGTTGAAGCTCTTTTTCATTCAAATCGGATTTTGCTCTCTTTAACACAAAATCACGTTTATAAAACTCATCGGTATAGCGAAAAACCTTAGCATAAGACCCTTCACCAATGGATTTCATTCCGGCATAGATATGTTCATTTGAATGAGTGATAATAACATGATCTATTTCTTGAGCTTCAAATGCCTCTCGTCCAGAAATCTTTTTTACGGCAACCAATCGATATCCATCAGGTTCAAGCACTTCATTAAACTTATCTAAGTATTTTCTCCATTGGCTTTGTTCTTGGCGAACTGCAGGATGGAGCATTTCGCAAATGAAACGTAATATATATTTATCGTCATTTCCGTTTGAAAGTTGGAATCTATCATCAGAAAAATACCAATAATTATCCCAATCATCGTTATTTACCGTATGTTGCCAAATATCTCCTCTGGCATTTGAAAAGCGATTATCCGTAGAGGGCATTTTATCCAATTCATATAGCCTTGACAAAAAATCAATTTCATTTAAGCGGCCGTAAATAGGCATCCGAATGTTATAGCCGTCAACGTATTCACCCGTTTCGCCATCATATTGTAGTTCATCGTATGAAACCCAAATACCATCTCTAATTATATCAATGATATCTTGGCGAGTTACATCGGTAATACGATTCATCGTTTTTTATCCTCCAACTTACACAACAATTTGTCATTATAAAAGTTTATTTAAGTCAACCTTGTATCCTATCGCATTTAGTTCTTTCAGCAAATCAAATTGCCAACTCATTGTATCGGTATATACAACCCCCGACAAATCAGAGGGCATTTCAATGCCTTTATCAGCCAAAAGAACAACGTGATTCCTGCCGAGTTTGCCCATAAAGTAACCTGTTTCCAAGACTACGTTTTGTCTTGCACGAGTATTGTCTGTCTTGTCGGCTTTTGCTTTGCCGTAATCATCAGCAGTGAAAAGGCAAATTGCGCCACCGACGTCGCTGTAATCTTCAAATTTTTCGATAATGGTACGTCCTTTGTTGGCTTGTTCAGACAAGATAATTGCCTCAATCCCTTGCTTCTCAATAATTCTTGCAACAGATTGTTTTAATTCACCGTCGTGTCCGTGAACAATAAACACCTTGTCATATTTAATAGCAGAATCTGCAGAAGCAGAATGCGCCAGAGAAGTAAAATCTTGTGACTCATCTTCTATTGATTCTAATATGTTTTCAAGTTGTCCTTTTGCAATCAAAAGTCCTTTTCTGCAAACCTCCTTTTGGTTGATCGATGGACCGAATCCATTTATTTTACTAAAATCTATTTGCCAAAATGTAATCTTATCGAACTCTTGATACTGGTAATCTTCCTTCTGATAGATTGAAAGAATAAAACTTTTAGCCTTATTCTCCCATGTTGAAAATGCAACATCATCCGAAGTAACCCCTTGTATAATCAAACTGTCAATTTCTGAAATGATTTTTTTTAATCTTTCACTTTTTTTATTCATTAGCTTTCCTCCAATGATCCCCGAATGAGTATAGGGCAGATGTTTTTGATTTGTACTTTTAACTGTTCGTTAATTTCTTTTCTTTTGATGTATACGTTGTAAATATTAACAATCGATTGCTGTATTTGGGGAGCAGGGATAGGTATTTGTGTTTCATAAAGTCTATCTAAGTCAAGATTAGAACGAATGCTTGAATCGCTCATAAACCACCCACGCCTATCGCTTTGTTTTCGTGAAAACCACAGCATGATGTATTCTTCTAGTATAATTGTATCCAGCACTTCAAAAACTGTATATGCGGGAGAAACTATAATATCTTCATTGCTTCTATTTAGCGCAATCCGAATACATTTATCTCTTCCTGTCTGCATTCCCGAGAAAGCAAACTGATTTTTCTTCACTTTTTTATATTTTGTTAAATCAACATTATCTGTATCAGTAACAGAAGGCATAAATTGTTTGGTGATATTAATTCCGTGTACAAACGTTATTTCTCCATTAGTGTTGCGAATATCTACTTCTTTAAATAACATGCGAATGGGCTTATATGGCGAAGTATGTTTAATTTTATCAATATAGCCGTCGCAGACAAGTTTTAAGTCTTCCAAGCCACGCTCGTAGCATTGTTGATTTGCTACCATTGAGGTATAAATATCCACGTACTTTTGTTGCGTAGACAAGTCGGGAAGATTAAGTTCAATATCACAAAATCTATCCCAATCAAGATTCGAACGAATGCTGCCATCGCTATAAAACCAACCAAGTCTATCCCGTTCTTTAGATAAGAAAATCATAAAGAAATATGTAGGCAATACGATATCTTTTGCAACAATTTCGAAAGTCGTGTATGCAGGGGAAACAATGATAGGTTCATCCTTCGAATACATACTGATTCTAATACACTCGTCGCGCCCTGTTTGCATGCCACTAAACACGAACCGATTTTTACGAACGACCTTATATTTACATTCATCAAGATTCTCAGTATCGGCAACCGTAGGCATAAATTCCTTATTGATATTTATACCATAGAAATTCTTTATTCCAAGGGTATTGCGTTCGTCAACAATTTCTATAAGTTGTCCGATTTTGTATTTACTCAATGCCATAGCCAATACCCTTAAACGCATCTTCCAGCATTTTTTGCGATTTCTTTTCCTGCTCTAATATGCTTTTCATTTCTCGTTGAATACGTGCCATTTCTGCAGAGAAATCGATATCCAGATCGTGGTCGATAAACTCGATATACTTACTCGGCACAAGCGTCCAACCATTTGCCTTGATTTCTTCTATGCCAACGCTTCGGTAGAGTTCGGGAACAGCATAATTATTGCCGTCAATTCCTTCGCTTTGCCAAGTATGGTAGATATCTGCGGCACGTGCAATCTGCGTATCGTCCAAGCGGACTTTCTTCTTTTGTTCGCCCGAAACGTGGTTTTCCGTCCATTGACGCAAGTCCATAAACAGGATTTCGTGTTCACGGTTGCGCAAGGTTCTGCCGTGGTATTCGCCACCTTTTTTGTTTTGGTTCAAAATCCAAAGGGTTACGCTTATATCCGTCGTAATGAACAGTTCTCGGGGAAGAATGATAATCGCTTCCACCTTATCGTTTTCAATGAGTTTTTGACGGATAGCGAGCGTATCGCTATCGCTCAAAGCACCGTTTGCAAGCAAGAAACCTGCAACGCCGTCAAGGGGTTTTAAGTGCGAAAGCATGTGCAATATCCACGCGTAGTTTGCATTGCTTTCAGGGGGCGTAGTATAATCTGACCAACGGGAATCGTTTTTCAAATTATCGTCATACCAACCCTTAAGGTTAAATGGTGGGTTAGCCATAATGTAATTGAAATAAATGCCTTTATGAAGGTCTTTTGTGAAAGTTGAAATGCTTTCTGCCCCTAAATTATGACTGATGCCACGTAAAGCAAGGTTCATTTTTGCCAAACGGTAGGTTGCGGCTTCTTTTTCTTGGCCGTAAACGTTGATACGGCTAATATCACCGTGTTTTTCTCTTACTAGGTCGGTGCTTTGAACAAACATACCGCCTGAGCCACAGCAAGGGTCATATAACGTGCCATCAAACGGCTCTATCATGGCAGCGATAAGTTGAACTACATCGTGTGGCGTATAGTATTCTCCTTCTTCTTTAGTAGCATTTACAGCAAATTCTTTTAAGAAATATTCGTATACACGACCGATTAAGTCTTTTTCTTCGCCAAAGGCTTTATGGCTAATTTTATTTATTTCATCAACCAACTGCTTTATATCGTTGGGGGCAAGATTACGCGTGGTAAAAGTGCCTTCTATAAAACAGCCTTTAAGTTGCTTGCTGCTAGTTGCTATACTGTGAAGTGCGGTATCAAGCGCAACGTTAAGTTGGGGAGCGGGAGTATTGATAATGGTAGACCAACGCGCTTCCACGGGCAAGTTGTACGTGCCGTCGGTAAAAGTAGCGTCATCGAAGAACGCCTTAAAGATTTCTTCGTCGTTAGGGTCCAGACCTTGTTCAATGAGGTTTTGACGAAGTTTTTCTGTACCGTCTTCGAATTTTTCGCCAATAAAGCGCAAGAAAACAAGTGTTAACGTTATATCACGCTTTTCGAAAAACGAACCAGCATTGCTTGCTTTGCGCAATATATCTCTACACTTGAAAAGTATACTATCTAAATTTATCTTTTTTTCTTTGGTCTTTTTAGCCATTGTTTTCTTCTCCTGATTTGCTATCTTTTTTCAAATAGTAGGTCATAAAAATTTCCGATAAGGAATCTTCAATACGTGTATAAAGCGCGTCTTTTCCAAACACGCGGAAAATGTCCTTTTCAATAAGCCTTATTGCAGCATAAACAATTATTACCGTAAGGATTATTCCCAGTATAAAGCCAACGTTTTCTGCTGATGCAATTACAGCTTCGCTTACGAGTAATGCAAGTGTTGAAATTACAAAAGCGAGAATTGAAAGGAGTTGACCTGTTTGCGAAATTTTTCTTGGTAATAAGCATTGGTAATGCTTAATCGCTTCTTCAATTTTTGGGCGAGTATTGATTTTATGTTCTTCTAAAATCTCTTTAAGAATTTTTATATCTTCGTCATGAAGCCTGTTTTGATAGGCTTGAATTGTTTCGCTAATGCTGAAAAATGCTTTTATCGTGCGTTTGTCTTTCGTTAACCCGATAAAGAACATAAAAACGTAGCAAATGACGTAGAAAACAAAAGAGCCTATTAAAAGAATTAAAGCGTAAAAAAACCAGTAATTTTCTTCGCTTTTAATTAGGTTTAATAACATTGAGCAAGTTATTGCAAGTAGCAATGCTCCAAATATAAACAACAATTGTGAAGTACGTATTTTTGAATTTTTCTTAAATTTATTTTCTATTTGTAAATACATTAGTCTTCCTCGGTAGCGTCCATTATATCGCCGATATTGCATTGTAATACCTTGCAAATGCGTAGCATTACGTCCATTGATACGGTTTCGTTCTTACTCATCTTTGCCATGGTGGAAGAAGACATTTCAGCCTGCGCGCGTAGCGCGTTTTTAGTCATCTTTTTATCTATAAGTTTTTTCCACAATTTGTCGTAACTTACTGCCATAAAAATTCCCCTTGAACGGTATTTTTATCATTATACCATAAATAAAAAATTTAATCAAGTAGGCTCTTCGCATATCTAAAGAATTTCTTTAGAAAAAGGACAAGAAAAAATGATCCCAACAGCGTATGTTAGGACTATTATGTTCAGTTAAATATTTCTTCCAGTTTTTTGTCGGCGGAGCGGTCGGCTGTTTTTAGAAAGTGACTGTATATATCAGTGGTCGTGCTGGTTCGCGCGTGACCCGCTCGACCTGTGACCGTTACGATAGGAACTCCCGCGGCGATTTGCATA
>CALYRM010000062.1 GCA_945482995.1 uncultured Clostridia bacterium
TTTTTTATAAAATTTTAATTAATTTTAAGATAAGTTTTTAATAATTTTTTCTTTAAAAATGATTTTACAAAAGTAGACAAACATTATACATTTATAATTCAAACATATAATTCACACCATTATCGTGATAAGTATACGGTAAACTGCGACACTAATTTTTGATAAGCGGATAAAATAACACTAATTTTATTCATCAGCATAGGCACAATACACATTAAAAGCGGATGAGATTATTTAACGTTGCTCAGAATGACATCATAAATTGCATTTGCACATAGAAAAAGGACGAGCCAATGGCTCGCCCTTTTTTGTTTGTAATTCCAACAAATGCTGAAATTTATTATTAACTTATTGTGACTTATTCAACCTGAGCAACAGGAACTGTGATAGCATTAATGATATCTGCTACCATACTTGCCAATTTTTCATTGATATCAAGTGTACCATCTTGTAGCAATAAAGCGTCGAGATCTGCAACTTGTACTGCTTCGCCCCAAGAATTGAGTGTTACACTTACAGTCACGTCTGCATTTACTTCGCTTGGTAATTCCCAACCAAAGTCAACACTTGCTGTGAATGTTGGAAGATTAAAGCTTGTTTTGCCGTTTTCTGTATAAACTGCGTTGCCACCTTTTAATACAACAGAAATGCCGTTTAAGTCAAGAGTCAATGTACCACTTGTTTCTGTAGTTACGATTGAACCGCTAAATGTGTAGTTATGATCGTTAGCCATTAAGTTTGCTACTAATGTACCTTCTTCTGTGTTTACTGTAATATCAACATATCTAACACCCTTAGCGTCGTATGTCAACTTAACAACATTTTCGGTTGAAACATCAACTACTGCCTTGTAGAGATCTTCGTTTACATTTACGCGAACCTCGAAGAGACCCTCGGTCTCCAACTTAGATCCGTCTACAGCAACCAAAACAGTTGTGTCAGCGTAATTCACGCTTACATACAACATCTTTTCATAGTCGCCATGGTTAAAGTTTACGTATACCTTAGCTGCACTTGCATCAAAATCTTTAATTTCAGGTATGAATGTCAAGTATTCTCTTACAAGAGCCAAAACTTGGTTGTATGCCTGATAATCAAGAGTAACTTCAATGTAGTTGTCAAGAAGTGCTTCACCATCGAGCTTATACTCTAAGATGCCACCTTCTTCCCAAGTTGCAATCAATTCCTTAGCTGCGTCGATAATTCCAACTGCCTTAACGATATCGTTAATTGAGAAGCCGCCTTGCTCTTCCTCTGCGGGGAGTACTTCTGGGGCTGGTTCAGGATTTGGTTGTGGAGCAGGTGCAAACATAGCGACTAAGTCCTTAATGTAGTTAACAACAGGAGCGAAAACTGTGTCTTGGCTTTCAACGATATATCCGATCAATCCCATACCGTTTGCCAAAGTACCTTGTGCAAACTCCAATGCTGTAAATCTATATAGACCTTCAGCTGTCTTAACTGCAACTGAACCATCAGCTGTGCTCATAATACCTTCAAGGATAACAGTGTTTTGTGCGTCGGTTGTTACGAATGTAATTTTACCATTTTCAAGGGCGAATGGATTAACATCAGAAACGATGTTTGTAGATGTTTCTTCACCATTTACTGTGAGGTCTACCGTTATGTCAGCGTTCAATGGGCTGAAGTATGTATAACCGTCAAGGCTTGGAACAACGTCTGCAACGTTTTGTGCACCGATTTCAAAATTTTTGATACCAAGAGCTACGTTGATAGGACCATAAACCTTTGGTTGCGTATCTTTCTCGTTGAAACGGAAGTCCTTTTTACCGCAGTTGTAGCTTAATTCTAAGCCGCCCAAGGAAGCATCATCAAGTACTATACCTGTGATAAGGATTGTACCGCCAACGCCTTGGAATGTGCTCAAGTTGAGTTGATTTAGAGGAGCGGGTAATGTAGACAAATCGATACCTGCAAGAATTGAACCCAAAGATTCACGTAAGTTTGCTAACAAAGTGCCGAGATCAACTTTAATTTGAATTTGTGTACCACCGGTAACTGCCTTTTCGGAAATATCGGTGATAACTGAGCTCAAAATGTTACCAACAACTGTAGAAACAGTACCTTCTGGTAATAACTCGCTCAATTTTGTAACTGTGGTGTTATAGAATGGAGTTTCCATTGCTGCGCCAACAGCAGGATCATTGACGCCAGGTTGAGGGTTGAGTGCAGATTGGATAAAATCGATAACAGCGATAACAACAGCGTTGACGTCAGCATTATCAATATAGTACTTATAGTCTCCTACGTGCAAAGCAAGCTTACAATTAGCTTTCTCAGCATCGCCGTCATAGTACAATCCACCAAGAATGTTTGCGCCATCCATAACTTCGATTGCAGCAAAGGTGTCTTTTGCTTCAACGCCGATTTGACCTGCAAGTCTTAAAGCGTATTGAAGTTTCTCTTCCATATCGCCATAGTGGAAATCAAAGTAAGCGGTTGCGTCAAAACCAAAACCGTTACTAGCAAATGATTGTCCGTTTTCAACAGCTTTCTTGATAGTCTTGAATACACCGTTGATAATAGAGCCAAATGCATGGTCAGCATCCAATGAGCCTTGGTTACCGGCGTATTCTAAACCTGCATAAACACCTTCGTCAGCAACAGGAGCTGCTACTGTAGAAGTTGCAGATGCTTTGTCTTTAAATTTGTAGGTTAAGGTGTAAGAATCACCCTTTTTGGTAGCCTTAACGCTTGAAACAACTGTTCTGTAATTAGTGTTAACCAATTGATCTAAAGCAGTATTTAAAGCATTAGATAGATCTCCACTATCTACATTGTTTACTAACCAAGCGGATACGTAGCTATCAATAATTGTCTTTATGCTTAAATCTTCTTGTGTTGGATCTTTATCATCTGCCGGTGGTGGTGTTGGAGTATCACCGCCGGGGGCCGGTGTTGGTGTGTTTTGATTATCATTACAAGCAACACATGCAATACCAATAGATAACACAAGGACAAGAGCTAAGATAATTGTCAATGTCTTTTTCATATTGAGATATCCTCCTAAATATTTTGCGCATATACACGCATATTATATAATAATCATACTACACAATTTAAAAAATGTCAATACCTTATTAGTTTATTCTTATTCTAATTGAGATGGCAATAAATGTAAAAAAATGTCCTTAATTTTTAAGTATACCTAAAAAACATACGTTAATTAAAAATGTGTGGCTCTTTTATTTAACATATAATATGTAATGTGCAATTATTTGATAATCAGTTAGACTATTCGTCAGCCTTGCTAAGAGTTAGTGCTTATAAAGAGATTCCTCGATTACTATTAAAATAAGGTAACAAAGGCTAATTATATGCTTTAATAGAGATTATATACCTTAATAGAGGGAAGTGCTTGTAGTGAGACTTTTAGCGCGGAATGACAAACAAGAATAAGATTTACAAAACGACGATTAAAGAAAAAGAAAGCGACTGAATAACAGTCGCTTTCTTTATATAAGAATTTTCTTAAAAATTAAACTAATTCAAGGATAACCATTTCTGCATCGTCGCCACGTCTCTTGCCTAATTTGAGCAATCTAGTGTAACCACCATTGCGTGTAGCATACTTTGGAGCAAGTTCGTTGAATATCTTTTCAATCAAGGGGTGCTTAGCGTCACGTGTACGTGTCTTATAAGCCCTTTTACTTTCACCGACTTCTTTCTTTTCCTTGATATCATAAACGCTTGCCATGATTCTACGTCTAGCAGCTAACTTCTTGCTTCCGTCATTTAAGCAATCAAAGGTTTCAACTTCGCCTTTGCTGTTCTTGCGAGTCTTTTGTACTTTAACGGTATCTTCATAGCTGTTGATAGCAAGCGATAGAACTTTCTCAGCCATTCTTTGAACGTCCTTTCCTCTTGTTACTGTTGTTTCTATTTTTCCATACCAAAGCAAGTCAGTTACTTGACTTTTTAACATTGCCATTCTTTGGTCTGTTGGTCTGCCTAATTTTCTTGCCATTGATAGCCTCCTAATTAATCGTCGTTATTACGTAAACTTAATCCTAAATCTGCGAGCTTCTTGACAACCTCGTCAAGTGATTTCTTACCCATATTTCTAATCTTGAGCATATCTTCCATTGACTTCTTGGTCAAATCTTCAACCGTTTGAATACCCGCTCTCTTTAAGCAGTTGTAACTACGTACTGATAAGTCGAGTTCTTCAATAGTCATTTCATAAACTTTTTGTTGATTATTTTCTTCTTGGTCACGCAAGAATGTCTTTGCGCTCATTTCCTCACATAAGTCAACAACCAATCTTGTATGTTCGTCTAAGATTCTAGCTGCTAAGGAAATGGTTTCCTTTGCAGAAACTGTGCCGTTGGTCGTTAGCTCAATAGTGAGCTTATCAAAATCAATGCTTTGTCCTACACGAGTGTCCTCTACAACATAGCTTGTAGAAACAACAGGTGTGAAAATACTATCGATGGGTATATAACCGATTGGTTGCTTGTAGTCCTTGTTCTTGTCAGCAGGAACATAGCCTCTTCCTGAACCTATGTACAAGTCCATTTGTAGATTTGCACCCTCGTCAAGAGTACAAATATAATGATCGGGGTTGACAACCTCTACGTCTAATCCACATTGAATGTCCGCAGCTGTTACAGGACCGGGAACATTTTTACTGATGCGAACGATGGGTCTATCTTCATTGTCAATGTTACCATTTGCCTTGAAGCAAACGCCCTTGATGTTGAGGATAATCTCAACTACGTCTTCTACTACGCCGGGGATTGTTGAAAACTCGTGTTGAACGCCTTCAATTTTGACACCAACTGCGGCAACTCCCGGAAGAGCAGACAATAACATTCGTCTCAAAGCATTACCCATAGTTATACCTAAACCTTTATCTAAAGGTTCAATAGTAATTTTAGCATAACTTGTATCTTCGCTTTCTTCGGTAATAATCTGTGGTCTTTTGATTTCTATCATATATTACCTCCTTGTTTAGGAAATTACTTGGAGTATAATTCTACGATCATATGCTCCTTTATCTTGGAATCTATGTCTTCCCTTGTTGGTAAGGACAATACTTCGCCCTTTAATGCAACGCGATCGAACGTAACCCATGCAGGAAGAGTTGATTTAATTGTAGCGTCTTTCAAAGCTTGGAAGAACTTGTTGTCAGCCTTTTCGGACTTAACTTCAATAACGTCTCCTGCTTTTACTAAATATGATGGAATATCAACTTTCTTACCGTTTACGGTAATATGTCCGTGACAAACTACTTGACGAGCTTGTGCTCTTGAGGTTGCGATACCCATTAAGTATACAACGTTATCTAATCTTCTTTCGATTAAGATAAGCATATTTTCACCGGTAATACCCTTCATCCCCTCGGCTTGCTTATAGTAGCCGTAGAATTGTTTTTCGAGCAAACCATATATTCTCTTACATTTTTGTTTTTCACGAAGTTGTTGCGAATAGTCGCTGTTTTTCTTTCTACCGTTTCTTTGTGGTCCCGGTGGAATTACTTTGTGATCTTTTTTGTCGAAAGGACAGAGATCTTTGTTAGAACCATCCTCGGCAATATTATAACATCTGTTACCTTTTAAATATAGCTTTTCGCCTTCACGACGGCAAAGACGACAGCTTGGACCTGTATATTTAGCCATTATTATTAACCTCCGAATTACAATCTTCTCTTCTTAGGTGGACGGCAACCATTGTGCGCAATAGGAGAATCGTCCTTAATAGCAGTAACCTGCAAATCTTTGTTGATCATTGCTCTTATAGCACTTTCTCTACCTTGTCCCGGACCTTTTACAAAAACTTCAACACTCTTCATACCACAATCTTTAGCCTTATCAGCAGCATTTTCTGCGACTTGTTGAGCAACGAAAGGAGTTGACTTTTTGCCACCTTTATAACCTAACTTACCGGCGCTGCACCATGAAATTGCATTACCGTTCATATCGGTGAAGGTTACTATTGTATTGTTGTAAGAACAACGAATGTGACATTGTCCTTTATCAACACGGATTGTTGTTTTACGTTTTGTTGTATTCTTATTACCTGCCATAATTACACCTCCGCTTATTTCTTAGAGCGAGATACTGCACGACGCTTACCTTTTCTTGTACGAGCGTTGCGCTTGCTTGATTGACCACGAACAGGCAAACCCTTACGATGTCTAACACCACGATAGCATCCGATTTCTCTTAGACGCTTGATGTCCATATCTACTTTACGCTTTAAATCACCTTCTACTTGAAGATGGTTTTCAATGTAATCACGAAGTTTGGAAACGTCGGATTCAGTTAAATCTTTAACTCTTGTGTCAGGATTGACACCGGTTGCTTCCAAAATTTCATCTGCAGTTGTTCTACCGATACCGTAGATATAAGTTAAACCTATCTCTACTCTTTTTTCTCTCGGCAAATCTACACCGGAAATACGAGCCATTAAATTACCTCCAAATTCTTGTTAAACGTTAAATTTTGTTGTTTTTTGTTAGTTTTTTGTTTGATAAAAAATCAATCTATATATAACCAACTGCATAACAAGAGGACAATTAGTGGAAAATAATTGTCCAGCCGCTCTTGCCTCAGTGAATTACAAAAGATGCAAATGATATTTTAACACCAAAATAAAAATTACGCAACTATTTTAGCCTTGTTTTTGTTTATGATTTTTATTTTTGCTGCAAATTACCATTACGATTCCATGTCTTTTAATTATTTTGCAGTTACCACACATAGGTTTTACTGACGGTCTAACTTTCATTATTACTATCCTCCGTTAGTTTGAATTTCTCCAAACGATTCTACCGTTTTGCAAATCGTATGGACTAAGCTCTACCTTTACGGTATCGCCTTGTATTATTCTTATACTCTTCACTCTCATCTTGCCTGACGGATAAGCAGTTATAACCAATCCGTTGTCAAGCTTAACCTTATACTTTTGATAAGGCAATATTTCTACCACTGTACCCGATAATTCGATTACGTCTTCCTTAGACACAATTACCTCCTATTTTATTTGGTAGGGTTTTAGATACCACACCAAATCACTATCCATCAATTTACCCTGTTCGTATTTTTCTTTTGCTTCGGTAAGTTTTATGCCTGTATATCTAACGTGCTTAGCATTTTTAATTTTCGGATTAGTGAGCGACCTTATTTTGCCGTCTGCTAATTCCAAATACCCTTTTTCGGTTACGCCAATCACAAGGTATACTTGATTAATATCGTGTCCCGCCTTTGAATAGACTACGCTTCCCGTTTCCACTTTTATCCCCTTTATAACGTAAGTATTTCTACTCCGTCATCTTTAATAAGAATTGTGTTTTCGTAATGCGCAGACGGACTGCCGTCCAATGTTCTTACGGTCCAATCGTCGTCATCTAGCGTTACTTCACGCTTTCCCATATTTATCATAGGCTCAACGGCGATTGTCATATTACGCTTAAGCTTTACTCCGTGTCCCTTGACTCCAAAGTTAGGGACGGACGGATCCTCGTGCATACTTCTTCCGATTCCGTGTCCAACCAATTCTCTTACGACCGAATAGCCGTGACTCTCGGCGTGCTTTTGAATTGCCTCGGACAAGTCTCCGAGCCTGACGCCTGCTTTCACCACTCCGATCCCCTTGAAAAAACATTCACGAGTAACGTCAATCAGTTTTTGCTTGGCTTCGGAAATTTTACCCACTGCGAAGGTTCTTGCCGCGTCTCCAATAAAACCATTTTTACCGACACAGACGTCAATTCCTACAATTTGACCTTCCTCGAGTATTATTTTTTTGCTAGGTATTCCATGAACAACCACGTCGTCAACTGACGCACATATTGTTGCAGGATAGCCTTCATACCCTAAGCAAGAAGGAATCGCTCCGCATTTTTTAATAAATTCATAAGATAGCCTATCAAGCTCATATGTGCTTATACCGGGACGGATTTTTTCTTCAATATAATGAAGGTAGTCCCTAACCACTGATGTAGCTTCACGCATAAGCTTGATTTCAGCATCGGTCTTTATATATATCATAACTTTTTAACCATAGCATTTAAGTCGCTATAAACTTCATCTATGGATCTATCGTTACAGTCAAGGTCGAGCAATAAGCCGTTATTCTTGTAGTATTCAATCAAAGGAGAGGTCTCTTTGTAATAGACTTGAAGTCTATTTTTAATTGTTTCTTCCTTATCGTCTGCTCTTTGATAAAGCTCATTACCGCACTTTGCACACGTTGTAGCTCCGTTTAGTAATGCCGTGTTATACGTTTCACCGCACGAACACACCCTTCTTCCCGAAACTCGCTTGATTATCACTTCGTCTTTAAGTATAAAGTTGATAACTGCGTCAACGCTTACGAATTGTTTCATGGCTTCGGCTTGGTGAATGGTTCTTGGAAAACCATCAAGTATGAAGCCCTTTTCACAATCCTTTTGGGCGAGTCTGTCCTTGACTAAGTCGATAACCAACTCGTCGGGGACCAATTCGCCTCTATCAATATAACCTTTTGCTTTTACACCCAAAGCAGTTCCCGCTTTGATATTAGCACGGAAGATATCGCCTGTGCTAATATGCGGAATTTGAAAATCTACTTTAAGTCTTTGAGCATGAGTGCCTTTGCCGGCACCGGGAGCACCAAGTAAAACTATCTTCATAAAATATAATTAGAGAAGATTTCTTCTGCTTCCCAAGTTTTTCATAGCAAGCTGTGCTTCTAACGATCTATTCAATTCGAGAGCAACGCTAACTACGATCAACATACCTGTTGCAGAGAATGCATTTACTAAAGCACTGTTTTCGGACAAGATAGCTGCGAATACTAAGCTTGGAACAAGCGATAATACTGCAAGGAATATTGCACCGAACAACGTAATACGATTGTTTACTCTGTTTAGGAAATCAGCAGTCTTTCTACCAGGGCTGATACCACGAATAACACCGTCGTTTTCTTGAATTCTCTTACTGATGTCTACCGGGTTGAATTGGATCTTAGCATAGAAGAATGAGAAGCCCAATATCAACAAAGCCATTACTACGGCGTACAACCAAGTACCTACGCCAAGCCATTTTGACCACCAGATATAGAATGGGT
Organism: uncultured Clostridia bacterium; assembly: GCA_945482995.1. GTDB lineage: Bacteria > Bacillota > Clostridia > Christensenellales > CAG-1252 > RUG14300. Next base: position 9,076 of record CALYRM010000062.1, read on the forward strand.
TGTTGCCGCCATTAACAAGACTTGCGATAAGTTGTGGGAACATAAGGAAGGAGCTTGCAAAGATGATTGGCATAACGCCGCCAGCATTAATCTTTATAGGAATAACACTGTTGCTTACCATATAGCTCTTGTTTCCTCTTTGCTTGTTACCATAGATAACTTCGATACGTCTTTCGCTCATATCGATAAATACGATAAATACGAATACGACAAGGACAACAACTAAGTATAGGAGCAATCTCCAAATATTTGTTACGTCTTCTACTATGATACCGAATTCTTGAATGATACCTGTGAAGAAACCGGAAAGAATACCAACGAAGATTATAAGTGAAGTACCGTTTCCGATACCATACTCTGTAAGTCTATCGGCTAACCAAATACAAATACATGAACCGGCTACGAAGTATAGAATTACGAATATCATCGTGAAGGCTAAAGGTACCTTATTTTCGGCGCCAAGTCCAAACATTACGGAAACAAAGCCTTGGTTGTTCCAGCTGATTACAATACCTATACCTTGAACAATTGCAAGTACGATTGCAACATATTTTGTGATTTGTGTGATCTTTTGTCTGCCCTCTTCGCCCTTTTTGGATAACTCTTCAAGGGGCTTAATGACCAAGGTTAACAACTGCATTATAATGAATGCGTTGATGTACGGAATGATACCCAAAGAAAACAGCGTTCCGTTTGCAAGCGATCCACCTGTGATAGTGGACAAAATTCCGAAGAATTGATTTGCGCCCTCTCCATTAAAGGAAGCGGAAATCATTGATGGGTTCAAACCCGGTGCAGGAATGAAGCATCCTATTCTATAAATAACAAGAAGTAGGAGCGTCATTAATATCTTTTTTCTAATTCCCTTCGATTTGAAGGCATCGATCAAATTTTTAAACATACTAGAGTACCTCTACTACTCCACCAGCAGCCTTGATAGCAGCTTCGGCAGTTGCACTGAACTTTGCAGCTTTTACTGTCAAAGCCTTTTCCAATGTACCATTGCCCAAAACTTTTAGACCATATGGAGCGATTTTTGTAACGTATCCGGCGTCGACAACTGCTTGAGCGTCTACAACTTGACCGTTTTCAAATAACTCGTTAAGCTTATCAAGATTGATAACAGTGTACTCTTTCTTGAAAATGCTTGTAAAACCACGCTTCGGGATTTTACGAGTCAAAGGCATTTGACCGCCTTCAAAGCCGGGACGAACACCGCCGCCACTTCTAGCCCATTGACCTTTATGACCTTTGGTTGAAGTTTTGCCGTGTCCCGAACCGATACCACGGCCTAATCTTTTAACTGATTTCTTTTCGCCTACTTGAGGATGTAAATCGTTGATTCTCATAACTTTTCTACCCTCCTTACTCAACTTCTTCTACCTTAACAAGGTGAGAAACTACTTTAATCATACCACGAACTACGGGACCGTCTTCATGAATGGCAGAAGTACCGATTTTAGTCAAGCCTAATGCCGCAACATTCTTTTTTTGTTTGTCCAAGCAAGCGATCGTGCTTTTTACTAATGTAACCTTAATTTTTGCCATAGTCTTTCTCCTTATTTAGCGTCGTTAGGTTTTACAACCAATGCTGTAACCTCTTCAACGGTCTTACCACGAACAGCTGCGATTTGCTCAGCTGTACGAAGTCTCGTCAAACCATTCAAAGTAGCTCTTGCATTGTTGATAGGATTGTTTGAACCTAATGACTTAGTACGGATATCCTTAACACCGGCGAGCTCCAAAACGATACGAGCGGGACCACCAGCGATAACACCGGTACCTTCGCTTGCAGGCATTAATAATACTTTTGCACTACCATATACACCAATGATTTCGTGAGGAATCGTTGTTCCTGCCATTGGG
>CALYRM010000063.1 GCA_945482995.1 uncultured Clostridia bacterium
TGGTTCGACTGCTACTAAGATTTCGTCGCAAACCGAACATTTCGTACCCTCGGTTGAACCTGCTTCGGTACATGTAGGAGCTACTGCCGGAATCATCACTTCGGTGTGACCTAAAGCTTCAACAGCTTCAGTCTTTGTTTCGCCGCAACCTCTTGTACATGTGAAGGTCTTAACGCCTTCTTCGGTACACGTAGGCTCGGTTGTTACAACGCCCTCATCCCAAGCGTGTCCTAATGCCGGGGTTTCGGTTGGTGCTACAAGAATTTCACCGCAAACCGAACACTTCTTACCTTCGGTTAAACCTTTTTCTGTACATGTAGGAGCTACTGCCGGAATTATAACTTCGGTGTGACCTAAAGCTTCAACAGCTTCAGTCTTTGTTTCGCCGCAACCTCTTGTACATGTAAAAGTCTTAACGCCTTCTTCGGTACATGTTGGCTCAGTTGTTACAACACCCTCGTCCCAAGCGTGTCCTAATGCAGGGGTTTCGGTTGGTTCTACAAGAATTTCACCACATACTGAACACTTCTTGCCCTCGGTTAAACCTTTTTCTGTACATGTAGGAGCTACTGCCGGAATTATAACTTCGGTGTGACCTAAAGCTTCAACAGCTTCAGTCCTTGTTTCGCCACAACCTCTTGTACATGTAAAGGTCTTAACGCCTTCTTCGGTACATGTTGGCTCGGTTGTAACAACGCCCTCATCCCAAGCGTGTCCTAATGCAGGGGTTTCGGTTGGTTCTACAAGAATTTCACCACAAACTGAACACTTCTTGCCCTCGGTTAAACCTGTTTCGGTGCATGTTGCAGCTACTGCCGGAATTATCACTTCGGTGTGATCTAAAGTTGCAACAGCTTCAGTCTTTGTTTCGCCACAACCTCTTGTACATGTAAAGGTCTTAACGCCTTCTTCGGTACATGTTGGCTCGGTTGTTACAACGCCCTCATCCCAAGCGTGTCCTAATGCGGGGATTTCGACTTGTTCTTCAAGAATTTCACCGCAAACCATACACTTAACGCCATCAGTTAAGCCTGGTTCGGTACATGTTGCGTCTTTACCGAAAACGGTTACACCAATATGTCCTTCTGCAACGATTCTCTCGGGAGCAACCAAGATTTCGTCACAAACAGAGCACTTAACGCCTGCCGTCCAACCATCGGTTGTACATGTAGCTTTTACTGCCGGGATTTCAACTTCGGTATGTCCTAAAGCTTCAACAACTTCTGTTTTTGTATCATTACAGATTTCGCAAGTATACTTAACTTCACCGTTTTCGGTGCATGTTGCCTCTTTTACTACAACGCCCTTATCCCAAGTGTGCTCGTTCATTGGGATTGTTTCGGTCTTTGTTTCGCCACAACCTCTTGTACACGTATAGGTCTTAACGCCTGTTGTTGTACATGTTGGCTCGGTTGTTACAACGCCCTCGTCCCAAGCGTGTCCTAATGCGGGGATAATCTCTTGAGGTACTAAAAATACGTCACATACAGAGCATTTTGTGCCATCGGTTAAACCGCTTGTTGTACAAGTAGCAGGAGTGCCTTCAATGGTTTCTTCGGTGTGACCTAAAGGGTCAACAGTTTCGGTCTTTGTTTCACCACATCCTCTTGTACACGTAAAGGTCTTAACGCCTGCTTCGGTACATGTTGGCTTGGTTGTAATAACGCCATCGTCCCAAGCATGATCTAATGCGTCAATAGTGATATCGTCAACTAATTCCTTATTGGAATTGAATACCTTATCACATTCGCCGCAAATATAGTGATCTATAGTACCGCTTGCTGTACACGTAGCGGGTGTGCCCGGAATAAGTGTGCCATAATCATGGTCAGCTAAGGGCAATTTTAGAGACTCGACAACATTTTTGTTCTCGTCAAAGTTCTTGCCACAAACTGAACAGTTATAGTGTGCCATTGTTCCTTGGACCAAACAAGTTGACGGTACTTCATTAATCAAGTTACCATACTTATGGTCAGCCAACTCAAGGGCTATTGAATCAACAGGGTTTTTGTCCGAGTCAAAGTATTGATGGCAAACTGAACAGTTATAGTGTGCCATTGTTCCTTGGACCAAGCAAGTTGAAGGAACCTCTACTATAAGCTCTCCAAACTCGTGCTCCTTTACAGGGGTTACCAACTCAACCGTTAAACCTGCATAAGGCTTAACGCATACGTAGGTATCAATACCCTCTTCTGTGCAGGTTGCAACCTTGGTGGTGGATTCAACCCAGTCCCATTCTGCGGATACTTCGGCAAGTGTGGGAACTACTATGTCAAATTCAGTATTGCACTTACTACATTTTACTGTAGCACTGCCCGTTTCATCCATAGTGGGATTTTTAGTAACTTCATACTCGTATGTATGTGCACAATTTCCAACGACGTTGTCGCAAGCGACAAATACAACCGTTGTAATCATTACAAGCATTAACACGAGCAGGATCGGCAATATAACCTTACTCCTATTCATAAAATAATCTCCTTCGATTAAATTTTCTTCAATATTTATTTGTCAGGCTAAATGTTAAGTATACTTTACTTAATGATGCATTTTAGCTTATTATTATAATCACAAAATATTTTATCACAACATTACGTTCTAAGGCAACAAAAAACACACTAAAAATAGAATTTTTAGGGCAATTTTTCAAATTAATTTTGTGTTTGAAGTTTGTGTAAATGAAATTTAAACTTTTGGATAATTTTAATTGTTTTATTAAGTAATATGTAATTTACTCTATAAAATATTAAATTTTCTTAATCTTTAAATTTAGAACAATTTTAACACTTTGAATGGGTTTTTCGACGTTACTAAGAATGACAAAAAGGCTAAAATGCGAAACATTTTAGCCTAATGTGCAACGTGCAATTTTAGATATTTTGACTGTTATAGTGTTTTTTCGTGTGATACACAAGGCGTCGGTGCTTGTCCAACGGTTGACAAGCAAGGATGATAATCTTCAACTTTCGTTGCACTCCGCTTGAGAATGACCGATAAGGGTTGTCATCTTTATATTAAGCTGAATGTGATACCTACGCCGAAGTAACCCGGGCTATCCTCCGGAAGAGTTGTTGACAGCGTTTTGATTATTGTTGGGTTGGAAACATCGTCAATTTCAAAAACAAAGGTATACTCTTTGAACTCTATTGTAACTTTGTTTTTGTAAACGCTGAAACTAGCAAATTCTCCCGGTTTGGTCGCAAATACTGCGCTATATTTACCAAATTCCTCTTCGTAATCGGAAGAATTCGACGTAATCATCACACCGTTCTCGGTGAATGTAAATATCGTCTTTACCGAATAAAGCATATCTTCATTTCCAAACATGTAGTTTGACGAGAAAGTCAAACCCTCTAATATGGTATTATCAAGTACCATACTCGATATTTTATACGTTCTCTCGGTCAAATCGATATCATAGAAATAAACGTTGCCGTTCACTGTAACGGTTATCGTTTTATTGTTATTTATACGATATTCACCTTGACTTCCGTCGAATTTTACCAAACCGAAGCCGTTCAAATACATTGTATTGCCATTGTTTGTAAACGTGCCGTAATAGTCGTCGGCACGAGTAATACCTCCCTCGATTTTGCCCCATTCGTTAAGTCTTATTATAGTAGATACTCCGTCTTTGGTTAACCTAAATATATTGCCTTTCTCGTGAGGAGTACCGGATATAGACGCGTATTCCATTAGTTCACCAAGTGTCGCATAAGTAGACGACATATAATAGAAAACGTTTTCGCCAATTGTGATTTTGCGAACAGACAAGTTTTCGGTGGCTGCAACCGCAGCGTCACCTGTTGTCATATAGTTATTCAAAATAAGCGTGCCTTGTGACAAAATCGATACTATTCCGTCGGCAATCCTTTTACCGCTTACATTGAACGAATAACCGCTACCGACAAACTTTGCATAGTAATTATCGCCTACTATTCTGTAGCTTGACTGATACTCTCTCTCGGGTGTAGTCAAGGTTATGCGTCCCCATTTATCTAGGTTCAAGGAATAGCCATCTCTTAACATGGACTGCTTATAATCTCCAACTATAGCCTCATCCTTATAGATAGTGTCTAAAACTTGAACAACATAGGTTGCTTGGAAAACTTTACCGTTTACAGGTACGTTAATTCCTAATTTATAGAAACCTGCTGTTGTAAATCTACAATAGGTATAATCAAAGCAAGCCGTCTTGTCTGCGCCTGTCAATTCTTTCTCGGCAGTGATAATAGTTATATTGTTTTCAAGTTCTGCCTTTCCAATAGCTGCACTTGTAGCTTTTCCGACGGTTGCCGATTTGATTCTTATTATCGCGCCCGATTCAATATACTGATTTTCAAAAGATTCGCCTACAAGTGCTTGATTATAAAAATCTTTTATTCTTAAAACATTTCCAAATGAGTCTATCGAGAAGGACGCACTCTCACCATATGGGAATCTATCGTCTATATCTATATATTTAATTTTCAAAAGACCTGCGTTAGAGGTATATACTATTTTATATTTTTGGTAAGAGCTTGTGTTATAGTTTATCACACCTCCTCCAAAGCCGTCCAAGAATATGAATTTGTTATCGTAAGCAAACATGCCCCAAAGCTCGGTCTTTTCATCCGATACAAACGTATTGTTTTCTAAATCAAGGGTCAATTTGACAGAGAAGCACGGTTTGGTTGAGGTTATTTGGGTATAGCTGAATAATTGAAGAACGTTCGTTCTTGGATCAAAGCCACCATAAATCATATCGTTGCTGATATCCGTCGATGATATACTAAACTTGATTACACCGTCAACATACATGGTAAAACTTCCGTTTGAGCTAACAGACAATTTTCCTTGTCCACCGTCCATTGTACCTGTAAACACTTTGTTTGCCAAAAGCATATTGGAATCAACTTCCTTTTTAGTTCTTGCTTTGTAGGCACTGCTCATTGTGAACTCATAAATATCATCCAAAAACGTTAGACTCGACGTTTCACCCTCGGCTCTTACAAAATCTTCGGCAAAAGTAACTTCGCCCCAAGTAACGTTGTAAATGGTATCTGAAGTATACTTTGATACCAACCTTACCTTTAATCCGTAGGATATTTCCTCTTTGGTGTTTAGATTGGTCATTGTAAATATATCTATAGAATAACCACTAACCGAGCTTTGAAGCACATAATTACTCGTTGAGTTAAGCTCCAATCTATACTTTAACTCGTACATTGATTTGTTAAAGTATAATAATGGACGTCTATAGTCGCTAAATCCCATTTTTATTGAGTTGTCGGGATCCAATGCAATTATTCCGTTATCATAGTGCAGAACGTAATCGTTGTTTTTTATAGTAAAGCCCATTGTAACGTTATCTATAAATTGAATATTAGTTGCAGCTACACCACAAAAATAAATGCTGTCGGTATTGATAATCAAGTCGCCTATCGGTTTTGCAGAAACGCCGTCCTCTACGACAAGGCCCTCATCGTCTACTTCCTCTTCAACGGGGAGGGTAAGCATAGGCGTAAAATACTCGCCCCTGATTTCCTTTGGATATACGACAACCTCGGTTTCTTTATAAATACCTTTATATTCAATGGATACCTTGTATTTGCCTGTCTTTAAGGTGTTTATCTTGCCGTTTACCATAGTGTTATCGACTTCGACCTCCTCGCCGTTTTCGATTACATTAAATAAATCAACCGTGTAGAAAACGTCTCCGACAAATAGAATAATCGGTTTTGCTTGTATTATAATTTCACTTTCAATGCAAACATAATATTCCGCAATAACAGGTTCTTTATCGGCGCCGTAAACGTACAATGCAACTTCGACCTTTTGGCGATTTAGCGCTGCAAAATCAATATCCTCGGACAAGATCTCAACATAACATGCGATTACAGACTCATTCTCGGGATTGGTCGTCAACGTTTGTTTTTTATTGTTTATCGTCAACTTGAGTTCGGATAACGGATTAAAGCTCGTCGTTCCCATTGGTAGCCAAACTACGTCTTGCGGTACGGTTAGGCTGTAAACTCTGTCTATTACTTCATAGGTTATTGTTTGAGTGAAAGTATCAAATTTGACGCCACCAAGAGAGGGCTTTTTTGTGTTATACTTAACGGTTATTGAAGCGGTATAAGTACCAACCTTGGAAAAATCAACGTTTGAACTGTCGACACAAGCGTCTAAGTTAGTGAATGTCAAGCCGTTTATCGTTACTAAAAAGTCGTTTGCGAAGCTGTAAGAGTCTTGATTTGTACCCTTTAGAATCGTTATGGTATCACCGTAGCGATGTCCAATGATTACACCATCAGTAACAGTTACAATGGCAGTGGTCTGAATGCCTACATATGCACAAATAACGGTATATTCGCCTGCGGTATTGTAGTCGACTGTCCCCGAAATCATGTCGGGAGCGACATCGATTTTTTTATCGCCCTGTTGGATTGTAAATAGCTCGGTTAGGTTAAGTGAAGCGCTATTTAAATCAACGCAAACGTTTTTCCCTATTATTACCACTTCAACCTCGTCGGCCAACGTGATTGGAGCTTCCTTTGTTATGGTATCATCATCTATTGTATAAACTAACACAACGTTTTTGGTTTCACCTGCAACGGCAGTTTTAAGGGCGGATATATCAATCATATCCAACGTTACCTCAGTCGGTACGCCGTCAACGTATAGGGCGAAAAGTTGTGTATAGTCGTAATTGTCAATTTCATTTAATGGGATAGTTACGCCGTTGTAGCAGGTTATGATATATACGTCATGCGCTGAAACGACGTTTACTTTCAAGGTTTTGCTTACCTTATTCGTGTCAAGAGTGCCAATGGTGACCGTATAATCAAATTCACCTATAGCATTCTCTATATTGCTTTCAACCATTTCATTTGTGATTTCAATAGGTTCTCCGTTTCTTGTCGCGGTGAACAATGACAAATAATTATAGCTTTCCACTATGGTTTGGTTGATATCGATCGATTCCATAGATAAAGTTAGCTCATAAATCGTCTTTTTGATATTTACGGTTAAAGTTGCGGAATGCTCTTTGTATGTACAAGTAACATTAGCTTTGCCGTCAATTATATCACCGACAGTCAAATATCTTTCCATTACGGTAATATATCTACCATCCTCGGTGATTCCAAAGAGCTTAGTAAATTTAGTAGTTGCATATTCCTCATCGACAATTTCTACATTTTCTTCCAAAGGCTTCACTATAATTTCTTTTTCGGCTTGAACTAGCTCAACATCGATTGTTGCCGACTTGCCCTTGTAGTTCAAGGTTATACTACCTTTGCCCGGAAGTACGGGAAGGTCGTATTTGTCGATATATTCGTCTAATACCTCTACATCGTCGGCATTCGACTTGATTGTGAATAGCGTAGTAAAATCAAAGGTCTTGATTTGTTTAGTATCAAGAGTAATACTTGTCTGCAACCTTGTAATGGTAATATCGGGTTCAATAACAACAACCTTTAATAGCTTTTCGACATCCTTATATTTTAGCTTGACAAAGCCCTCGCCTACTGCCGTTGGCTTGTGAGCTAAGTCAAGATATTCATCTAATACCTCAACTGTGTTTCCATTCTCGGTGATAGTGAAAAGTTTGGTGTAATCAAGATCGTCTAACTGTGTTTCGTACAAAGTCAAAGTATCTCCGACATTGGAGAATACCTTTATTCCCGTTTCCGATTCATTACACGAAACAAAAGTTATTGAAAGCACTAACGCTACAAGCAATAATAATATAACATATTTTTTCATAATCTTCTTAAATTATATAAAACATAGTCAGCCATCGTCAAAAACGGCAATGGCTGATTGTTTTATAGTTGTTTTGTTGAAAAAGTACACAAATTGTAAATGGAACTAAACCTATTTGCTAAGAGTCCATTCTCCTAAGTTATAAACGTCAATGTAGAAGTATGCGGTTCCAATATTTTCAAATACAATTTGCATATCGGTTTCTTCGTTTATCAACGTCAACCATCTTGTTCCTTCGCTATTTGCACTGTCTTTTACATAACCTTCTTTTGCAAATGCATTGATAATTCTTGCGAGTACAGCGTCATAATCCTCAATTTTTCTGTTTTCGTCTAGTCCTTCTACTACTTGTGCGGTTAAGCTGATTTCATACTTATAAACCGGATTGCCATCAGCGTCTTCGCCGTTTTCTTCATGGTTAAAGAAAGGACCGTACCAATTATCACCAAATGCTTCAAAGAATGCGGTTGGAGTTGGTAAAACTTTATCGCCGAATACAGCAGTAAGCGCTACTTGAGCATTTTCGTCGTGTGTAACTTCAACATCAGGGTTAGAGGTATAATATTTGCAAATAAATTTATCCCATGTATTTTCCCATACTCTTTGAATATAACCATCAAAAGTATCTTCCGCTATAACTGTTTCGTTGACCTTTGAGAATTTTGTTGTAATATAACCAAGGTATACATCATTTAATGAATATGGATAGCTTGTGCTTACAAGGTTACCATTGTTATCTACAATAATTCTAACGCCTGAATCAAGAGCTGCGTAACTATTTGATGCATAGTCATGCATAGACATTTGCATTGCTACGTCTCTATTGATTGCGCTATCTCTTAGCGCAAATGTGTAATAAGTAACGCCCTTTGATGAGCTTGCACCTTCAAATGAGAATATACTTGAAGAGATGTCAAATGCAGGAATACGATCGGCAACAATTGTGCCAAAATATTTTTGCTTACCTGTCAATGCGCCGTTATCATAAGAATATGTAAAGTAATCATAAGAGTCTTCGTCAACTTGCTTGTAGCCTGAGAAGCTTGTTCTGTATGGAGGCTCTCCCTCTAGAGCATATGCATATTTCATTGTTTCTGCAAGAAGAATAGCGTCTTTGGTTACTTGGCCTACAAGACCTACTACGCCTGTCATACTTGAATAATCCTTTGCAGACGTCGACATTAATTGAACATTATGATTAGTAGCTTCTATTGTATAGTCACCGGAATCTCCCGACGGAGCAAAAGTTGTAGTGTCAACTGCATTAAACGTATAGCTATCAGCATTTCTGATCTTTTCGAAAGCAGCATCTAACAAATCAGCGTGTTCGGGTGCATCGTATACTGCAGGAGCGGGAACGACTGTTGAACCTACTTCGGTCAACGTTGCCTCAAAATGAGTATAAGTCATATCTTCTGGACTCTGTGAATCGTCAAGTGTGTATATTCTTTCGGTTTCGCCTGTTATACCAACAATTTTACCACCTTCTACCTTAAAGCCGATTTGGAATAAAGTGTCCGTGAGCATTGGCGTCAAGCTGTATGCTAAGTATGTCATTACCCATAAATCGGTTTCGTTATTTACGTCTAACGTATGTATATAAAGATCGGAATTCTCATCATACTCGAAGGTGTTTACGTCTAAGTTTCCTAAGTGATTCCATAGATGTTGATTTTGCCATAAAGCGTATTTGCTTTCATTGTTTTTAACATACTTTTCTGCAACTTTATTGTTCTTATCAACGTATACTTGAAGTAATGCGTTACCCTCAGGAATATTGCCATTAGAGTCTTTCCAACTTGTTACTACGTCATCGGATTTTTTATAGCTGTTTACAATTACGTTTTCGGGTAAAGACTGGTGATTCCATTGTCCAATCCACTTATCTTTTTCCATCATTACCTTGAAATCATATTTTTCGGATGCGTTGTTCATTGAGTTACGGAAATCTTGGTAAACGTCTTCAACAGTTCCTTCTACGGTGATTGCATCGTTACCTATTTGCGCAATCATTTCGTTTGTCAACTCGCCAACTTGTCCTTCAATTGTGGGTGCCTTAAATCTAACTTGTACGGAATCTTTAACTGAAGAGTCGCTATTAAGTATAGCGCTAAATATTACAAAGGTATCACGAGTAATATCGCCTACAAACGTAGCAACGTTGTCCTTTATTGAAACGAGGTCTGTTTTATTTGTAACGATTGTGTATTCGCCGTTTGCAGGATCGGTTGTGACGGTAAATGTAATGGTGTCACCTTTTACTGCGGTATCTTTGTCGGCTGTGATTATGATTGTGCTTGTGGGTTCAGGAACATATTGAGCTTTGAATGTGATGTCTTTTGTTGCCTTAACTGCGTTGTTGGAATCCAAAGTTACTGTAATAGTTACCACCGTATCCGTTGTAATGTCGCCTACAAATTTAACCTTGTCTCCGTTAATTTCGGTTAGTTCAGGAGCGCTTGTTGTAATTGTGTAAGGACCTGTTGGGTTTGTAGCGATTGTCAATGTAACTGTATCTCCCTTTGCAACTGTGGTTTTATCTGCTAAAATGACAATTGCGCCACTTTGGCCAGGATTCAAATCATTGCACGCTACCAACAAAGATGATAATGACAATACTACCACAAGTATTGCTACTACTAATGTTCTGAATGTTGGTTTATTCATTATTATACCTCCAAATGTAAAAGTTTTTATTTTTTGCTTTTTCGCTTGCAGTTTAGTATTATAAAGCTATCAAATAAGGGATAATATACCAAACCACAAAGCATTAACAAATGTGGTTATCTATTTTGATTTTTTTATTTGCAATCGAGACGAGAGCAAACTAAGTTTGTGTTTGAATAGAGATGTCTCCACTTCGGTCTACATGACGGAATGCGGATGAGATTCCTCGACTTCGTTGCACTTCGCTTAAGAATGACATTTTATATGATAGGAATTTCATTTTTGGTGCGTTGCCCCTTTATAAGGATGAGATTCCTCGACTTCGTTGCACTTCGCTCGGAATGACAATTTATATGATAGGAATGACATTTTTGGTCCGTTGCACGTTTATAAGGATGAGATTTCTCGACTTCGTTACACTTCGCTCGGAATGACATTTTTGGTTAGGAATGACATTTTTGGTGCGTTGCCCGTTTGTAAGGATGAGATTCCTCGA
>CALYRM010000064.1 GCA_945482995.1 uncultured Clostridia bacterium
GCTCAGGATGACATTATGGATGAGATTCTTCGACTTCGTTACACTCCGCTCAGAATGACAATTAATATGGATTAGATTCCTCCACTTCGGTCGGAATGACTTTATTTACGATCGGAATGACATACAAAAATGGAATATACATAAAAAAATAGTCGCAAGATTTCACTTGCGACTAATTTTTTTTTGTTTTTCCTAATAAACTATTAGACTATTATTTTTTCCAAGGTGATTTTCTTGCTTTTACAAGCTTTGTCTTGATTAAGCCTTCGGATAACAATTGATCGTCAGTTTTATAGTCTACTGTGAAGTTTTCAGTTCCAACAGGACCTTGCTTAACTGCTAATTCAGACATTACCATTGCAATCAAATCCTTAGCATACTTCAATGAACGAGGACTTCTTACTCTCAACATTGTAGGAGTTGCTTCGTACTTGGTGATACCCTTTGCACTCTTGTGGTGATATTTTTCAGGTAATGTATCAGGATCAAGCGCAATGTATACCAATAAGGACTTACCCTTAACAACTATCTTACAAACCTTATTTCTACCTTTGTTGATTGAATCGTAATTCCAACTAATTCTTGAACGTACACCCTTGAATGATAAAGCGTAATTCTTCAATTCAGAGTACGTAGCCTTTAATTGATCCTCAGATTGAGTGATACGCGCAGTGAAGCTTCTCTCCAACATCTCAACCATTTCAGGTTCTACTGCAATAGGAGTGATAGGAGCAACTTCAACAATCGGAGCGACTTCAACAGGTGTTTCTTCTACCGATGTATCTTCAGCAGGCTCTTCAACAGGAGTTTCATCCATTGGAGCCTCTTCTACGGGTTCTTCTTCTACCGGTGTATCTTCTACCGGGGTTTCCTCAACAGGTGCTTCTTCTACGGGTTCTTCCTCAACAGGTGCTTCTTCATCAGAATTGCCATCTTTGCCCTTATTCTTATGCTTTAAAAGATAGATGATGATTATTATGCAGAGTATCAAGAGTACTGCAAGGACAATGATTGTAATAATCAACGGCCAAATCGGTGTATCTGTATCGGACAATGAGACAACAGCGAACAATGAGAATCCATTAATTTCAAATTCCATATTGTTGCCATTACGAACAGCACCCACAACTATTGTCGTTTTGCCGTTGTCAGCAATATGAATAACCGCTAATTTTTCGGAATTCAAATACTCTTCAGGAATTGGGAGTGTTACCTTGAATTTGCCGTTTACTTTCTTTTCTACGTTAGCAGCGTTTTCAAAGTGAATATCGTAAACGTTTGCAATTTCAACATTTTGGTCTTTAAATAATTTTGCAATTTGTTCCTTTTGAGCGTTGGTCAAGTTTTCTTCTTTTACAACAACAACGTAATCTTTAGGTAGGTTGCCATCATTGATTTCAACTTTAATGCCAGTTGTATCTTCAAAGACTTTTCCTTCTTCCCAAGTTTCAACCGCTCTTGCAAGAATCGTCCATTCTTTTGTGAATTCGCCATTGCCAACAAGCTTGAAATTGGACGCATTAACGACAACCTTAAGAGTAGCTGTGTAGTTGCCCGGTATGGTTGCTTTATAACCACTCATTGTGACTGTATAATTATTAGCATCAATCTCGTTGCCTTTAAATAATACCTTAACCTTAGCGGAGATGCTTTGTTCACTACCATTATACGTCAAAGGCGCTTTATAATTCCATTCAACCAATACGTTTACCGTTGCAGGCGCGATTATGAACTCAAGAGCAGGAGCTGTGGCAATATAGTTAGTCGTTGCCATTTCTGCACTTATTTGATATGTGCCTGCATTGTAAAGTTCAACGGGATGTGTAACTTCATTACCATCAACTTTATAAACTAAGTTGTTACGAACAATTGCCTTTTCAGCAGGAGTCAAGAGTGTGTTCTTTAAATTCAACGAAACGACCTTGGCTTCACCGTCATAAATAGCATTTGTTGGATAGTTCCAAGCAGCGCCCGATAAATCTAACGATTTGGGAGCAATCGTCATATCATTTGCCAAAGCGAATGTTCTTTGTTCACTACCATCGATAACATAGTTATTATTAATCAATGAGAAGTTAGCAACTACTGTATATGAATCTGCGTTCCATACAAAGCCATCGGCTGTTGGATCGATTGCATTGCCGTCTTGAGCATACGTATATGTAATTGCAGTAAAGTATTCAGGATTTGCTAATTCATACTTAGGATTAACCTTGTCGCCGAACGTGTAGCTGATTTCAGCGTCCCATATAGCGGGTGCAGCAACAGCCATTGCATTGATAACCCATTCTTGTGTATAAGCAGTGGTCTCAAACGCAAAGTTCTTATTCTTTGATTGAAGCATTACGTATGCCACATATGTACCTGCATCGGTTGAGGAGCTTACACCTGCTACACTGTACCCATAACAACCTTCGTCAAATGTTGCTACATCACTTGTAACGGATACTTCAACAGTCAAGCCTTGTGCATTGCCGTTAAACGTGTACGGAGTAGTGTAGCCCCAATCAATTGCAACTGCCATTGTTGCAGGTTTAATTGAGAAGGTAAAGTTGCTTATTTTGTTTACTATAACATAGTTTTCGTACTCGGTAGGCAATTCAGCTTTAACAACATATGTACCAACCTCTACTACGCTCATATCGTTAATTACTGTATCGTTAAGCGTATAACTTACGTTATCAATAACCAATTGTTTTTCCCTTTCGGTTAGGCTTGTATTATCTAAACTTAATGCGAAAGTCTTTGCATTGCCGTCATAAACGTCTCCATCAATTGACCAAGATGCCTTGATAACATTAAGACCTTTCTTTTCAATAACGATTGTTGCGTTCATTTCCCAAGAGGTCTTACTGTCGCTTGTTACATAGTTTTCGTTTTTTAGTTTGAAATTAGCTTTAACGCCATATCTACCGGCGTTCCAAGCAAAATCATCAGCGGTTACGTCAATAACGTTACCATTAGCGTCAAAGAACGTATGTCTTACTATTGAGAACAAATCGGCATTTTCTTCAATAAAATATCTAACTTTAACTGTATCACCATATGTGAACGTGTATGTTTTATTCCATTCGGAAGGAGCATTGATGATTTTCTTTGCAATTACTACGTCAACTGTGTTTGTAGTTTTGCTTGTTTCTGTTTCAACGTTTGTAACAACAACGCTATAAACGCCGCTATCAGCGACTGTCTTTACAGTCAATGACGTGGAGGTGTTTTCAAGCAAAGCGCCGTCTTTATACCAAGCGTACGTATATGTAAATTCTTCGGGACCTACGACTGAAACGTTGAGTTTATATTCTTTTTCTTTGTCATACGTAACGTTAATGCTTTCGCTTAATTCAACCTCAAAATCCTTTTCTGGAACTTCGTAGTATGGAGTCAACGTAATATTTTGAGCAGGCATTTCGTCAACCTTTTCGCCTGTTGCCTTGTCAACCCAATAAAGTATTTCATAATCCTCTACCATTTCGATTCCGGATAAAGCGTAAACTTCAGCGCCATTAACGCCCTTTGGTAAGAAACCGCTCTTTATTGTAGTACCCTCAACTTCGTAATCAACCTTGTATAGGTTAGGAACGATAACGGTTGCGGATAAATCTACGGTATAGCTTGTTTTATCGAGTAGTACGGACATATTGCTTATGTATTTTGCAATACTCTCATAGCCATGTCTTGAAACAAAGGATGATACACGATTAAGGATATTATCAACGTTGACGGTATAGCTACCATCAAAAACAAAGTTTTCACCGTCAAAGTGTTCTACAATTGTAGCGTTCTTTGCAAATTCAGGAAGGAAATTTACAGCCTTTTCGAAATAGCGAACTACTGTGTCATACATCTTTTCGGAGTTTTCGAAGCGATCGAACAAGCTAACGAGTTCCGAATTGAGATCATAGCTATCGCCTGTTACAATATCACGAACGTATTCTGCATCATAGGACGCCCAATCGAACTTGTTTGCAACGTTGATTAATGCTTGTGCTAAACTATCAGGAATATGACTTGCGCCCGGGACGTTCGAAGCTAACCAATTTTTTGCTTCTTTAACGGTCATACCTTCAACGGTTTGCATTTTCGGGCTAATGAAGTTCAAAGCCTTGGTAACCAAAGTATCGATAGTTGTTTCGGTGAATTTATGGCCGATAACGGAAGATACGACTGAGCCGAAATATCTATTCATGTATTCTACGTTGTAAACGTTGGATAACCAATACTTGTAGTCTACACCCTTCAAAAGTTCAACAACTTCGTCAACGGTATAATCGGTAATAGAACTATTGAATAAATCAAACACAAAATTCTTTTGTTCAGCGGTGAAATGACTTGACTCATAACCTTTTTCCAAAACCTTGCTCATCAATGCAGGAACATTCATTACAAGAAGAACATCGTTTCCGTCTACGGACAAAGCAACGTGATCGGCGACAGCTTTAGCAGCTTTTCTGATGGGAGAAAGATTGCCGAACATACCAAATTTTGCATTAAATGAAATTGTACCGAAAGTTGTGTCAACATCAATATTCCAATCAACAAGCGTTCTAAACGCATCGTCACTCATATTTGCAATCTTGCTTGGAGCAGGAAGAGTGTTTGCAATTCTCTTGACAGCGTTGATCGATATACCATTAGCGGTTGTGTATACTTTGTCGCCATTGATAGCAAGACCGGATATCGATCCAACCAATTCTTTCAAGGAAATTGTAACTTTTCCGCTATTTGTCTGAACTTTATCTACACTTTCAACAACCTTATTAGCAGCGTCAACTTTCTTTTGTTCCCATTCAGTTTCGTCAAAATATTCGCCTAAATCTGCCTTTGCGTTTTCTACGGCAACTTCATAAGCTTGATCTACAACGTCTTGAATAGCAGATTGAATCTTGCTATAAGATTCTTCAACATCGTAATCGGTGTTATTCTCAACATAAATGCCGATTGCATAATCAATCAAAATATCATATTTGCCATCAACGTAATTTTGGAATTCTTGTGGATCGGATAGACGGTCAACGATATAATCTTTGAATTGACTGATTTGTGATACATTACTCCAATCAAAGTCCTCGGGAATGCTTACTTCTGATGCCATTTGAACATCGTTTTTCGTATTAAGAATACTTTCTACAAAAATCGAATGCATTGCAGAAATCAAAGTATTCTTTAGTTGCGTCAAATCTGCCTTATTTCCGTTCAAAAGCTCACGGGCATCGCCATTAACCAATATTTCAATTGACTTATCGGTATAGTTTACGACAAACAAATCATTTGAAACAGAGGTTTCGGCAAATGCTTCCGACATATTGTTTTCGCTAAGTCCTACAGTGGTAACTGTGCATACAGCCACCAAGACAAAAACGAAAGCCATAACGAAAAGTGTCAATTTTTTGCCAAACTCTTTCATTTAATCGTATCTCCCATATATATTTTTATCAATTTTGGGCAAAATTGCATAGTCTGCCCTTTTTATATAATAAATTTATAGTATTATAACAAGATTATGCTAAAAATGTCAAACAATTTATAAAGAGATTAAAAAAAATATTAAGACTTGATTAATATATTAAGCGCAAAGCACCTAATCAAACGTAAAACGTGCAATGTGCACATTGGCGAATGCGGAATGTAAGTCGGATTAATTCTTTTACTATGTTTAGGATGGCGCTGACAGGTTAAGGATGGTGAACCTTCTTTTTACGAACTTTTACTACAACCAACACAACTATAAAGGCTATGACTAAAGCCGCAACTATTGGTATAACCACATATAAAATTTTGAGGATTTTAGTAAGTTTTGTGTCCTCTTGTTCTTTTTGTTCAACTACGATTTCGGTAAATTCGGCTTGGTATTCGGCATTTTCGGTAACAACCATTATTTCCTTATCCCAACCCTCGAACTTTAAGGTATTGCCGTTTGCAGCAATGGTATCGGGAACTAATGGTGGATTTACACTTTCGCCATATTTATAAGTTCCTCTTAAAATCACTTTTCCGTTTGCTTTAAAAACAATGGTGTAGGTGTAACTTTCCAATACAACACCTACGTTTACGTCGCAATTCGGCATCGTAAAAGTCATATCGGTTACGTTTAATTCATCGCCCGTTTCGGTAACCACGTAAATAGATTTGATATACTTGCCCACGGGCATTCCTTCCACGCATATTACAACTTCTTCGCCAACTTCTGCAGTATTTTTATCGGTAGTAATTGTCATTCCATCTGTTGCTATCGTATTTATTCCATATATCGAGCAAATAGAATAAGTGCTTTTTGAGTCCACCATTAGGCTCAACGCATTATCATCACTAACGTACTCTACGTATTCGGTTATTTCGCCGTCTACTGACTTTACGTAATCGTTATCACCCATGGCAACATTTTTAATTCTTAGTTCAATTTGATTGTTTACGCTGTATTTGTTGCCGTTTTCTTGTACAAGCACCACGGAAAAACGTAGTTTTGAGTTGGAAAGTATGACAAGATTAAGTTTTATTGAGGATACAGCGTTTTGAGAAAGTTCTCTTACCGTATTGGCGGCAATAAAAATTTCGGCGTCCGATAATATGAGTTTAACGCCCGACGAATCCTTTGCCGCTTCTCTCAACAAAGTTGATATATTAAATTCTTTGCCATAATATTTACAATCGGCTTGATAATAACCGTCGCACTTTTCAACGCTTACGTTCCACCTATCGCAAGTAACGTAGTACTCAGTTTCAAAAATTGCAGTATACGTCGCGTCTTTTGTTGCTCGTACTACTTCACTATCCCAACCGATAAAATTATAAATACGAGTCGCATCCGAAGGCATAGAAGGTTCGGAAATGACAGTGGGCATATCTCCCGCCCACACAGCAACACTCTTTCCCAATCCATTGACAATCCATGTTACCACGTAGCTTTCTTCGAAAATAGCGTTGTACCGTCGGTCGCTATCGCTCATAATGGGTAAATCGGTGCCTTTCGCAAAAAACTCCCCGTTTGCCTCCCAACCGATAAAACGATATTTTCTTACTCCGCTTCTATGCTTTTCAAGCGGTGTAAATTCACTTTCGCTGTACACGGGAATGCTACCGTATTCATACGAACCCACAAAATTAACGTTGTCGACTTCCCAGGTAACTTTATATAAATTCACAGTTTCCAAAAAACTTGGGAATAGGTTTAAATCCGCCTTTTCGGTATTTAGACGATTGATGTCGATTTTGTTTCCGTCCTCGTCAATCCACCCATTAAACGTATAGGTATAGCCTTTTTTCTCTTTCGTCGGCGTTTCTTTTGTATATGCAACAGAAGAACCTATTTCTTGATTTTCCAAAACAAGTATAGGAGTATCGGATTTGCCATCAAAAAACCGCACTGTTACCGTTTTTGCGTTACGGAAATATTTTGTAATTGTGTTATCTATTGTAATTACGCCATTTTCGGCACATGGAGTGCGTTTTTGCAACACTTTATTTTCATATGCGGCTTTATATCTCGTTTCCTTTTCACTGGGTATGTATTGAATAGGCGCAGTTGGTTCCTTTACCTCGGTTGGCTTTATTGGCTCGGAAACAGCAGTTGGTTCAACTCCTACAGGCGCAACTTCGATTGGTTTCGTTGGCGCTTTGACTGTAGTTGGTTTTTTAGGTTCTTCAACAGCCGTCGGCTCAACAGGCTTTGGCGGTAAATTGGGATATCCGTTTTCAAGCGGCATCGAATTAGATTTATCTTCTATTATTCCCGCTTCGCCCAAAATTTGCAATGGAGTACGTTTTGTATTTTCACCTATTTTATAACTACTATCAAAATAGCCTGCGCCCTCTTTATTTTCGCCTCTGAATAAGGTAATATAGTTTGGAAGTTTTTCTTCGGTAAGCGCATTACACATATAGTAAAGCTGAGCTAAAAGAATTTCGAATTGCTCAGTTTTACCCTCTTTCGCTATTGTTCTACGCACCAAAGTGTACTCGGGATATTGATATAAAAAATCAAGAGCAATTAGTAAATCATTAAAGCCTTTACTTAATTTGTCCTTTGATAAGATATAAAACGCATATCTTTCTGCATCGGTTTTACAACTACGATAAGTATTTATCAATGTTCTTAAGGATTCAGTTGCATTCGCGGCCAAGTTAATCGCCCTTTCTTCAACCCTGCCAATCGTTACAAGCGCTTCTTTTTCTGAAAGAACCGTCGTAACCGATTGACCCAATATTGCACCACTTAAAGTACGCTTCATATCTGTAACAGGCTTGGTAATATAAGCCATAACTTCTAACTGATAAAGCGCAGTTTGCATTTCGGGGTTGGAAGTCTGCAAATTATATTGTTCTAAATCCTTTTGGTAACTCTCATATTTGACTAGGTACTCTCTATATTTTTGGTAGTTTTTATTATATTCTTCAACGTTCAAAAGGTAGTCTTGGTACTCTTTTTGCTTTTGCTCGTAAATTTCCATTGCCACCAAATAATCCTTGTACGCCTTGTCTTTTTCGAGCCATGCTTGGTAATCATTCAAATATTGTTGGTAGTTAACCTCCGCCTTTTGATATTTTTCATATTCGACAAGATAATTATTATATGCACTAAGCGCTGATTGGTATATAGAATACTCGGAAGTATAGCGTTGTTCTTCGGCTGTCAACTTGTTGTAAACCGATTCCGAATAGTCATATGCGCTGTTTATATGCTTGTTGATATCATCCTTTAAAATACTAAATAATGCTCTATACACAATATCAACGGTATCGCTAGAATAGTTTTCGTCAATATGCGTGCTATATGAATAATCGCCGCTATTTGCAACAGCTTCACCATTTACTGAAATAGGCGTCCAATTAACGGTTGTACCGTTATTTGCGGTATAACTATATTTTTTCATATTAACGCTTAACTCGCCACTCATAAGCGCTGTGTTTATATTAGAAACAGGGATACCCGTACTGTAAGTTAGAGTCAAGTCCGCAGACGAAAGATACTCTCTTTCAATATCGCTAAGAGTGGTATTCAACAGCCTTTCCAGAATGTCAGAAGTATTGAGCGTAGAATAGGCAGAATCGCCCGATTTTGCATAATCATAGTTTCCGCCCTCAGCAACCGCAGAAAAAGCGGGCGTCACAACAAAAATCACCAATATGCACAATAAAGAAATTAAAAATAGTATTCCTTTCTTCATAATATTCTCGCTAAACAAAAAAATGTATATCGTTAATTATACCATATTTAAGCCAGCATAGCAATGCTTTTTACGTCATTCTTATTCTTGGATTTTGATAACGTTTGTCAAATATGTTAATCTTAAAAATCAAGAACAAAATTAATATTTCACCTACTAAATATTGATTTGTATTATATTTATAAGCGTAGCGTTTTATACAAAAAGCGTCAAAACGACGATTCCAAGACAAAACACTCCAAGATCAAATAAAAATGGAAGTTGAATATATGAAACTTTATGTTTAAACTTTATCTTTAGTTAAAAGGAAGCAATCCAAAATTGAATTGCTTCCTTTTTTATATAGAAAATGTGTTATTACGCTAATTATCTATTTATTGCCGAAATATCTATCTAGCAAGCCCTTGAATGCTTTGCCGTGGCGAGCTTCATCACGAGCCATTTCGTGTACGGTGTCATGAATAGCGTCGAGATTTTGAGCCTTAGCCATCTTTGCCAATTCAAATTTGCCTGCGGTTGCGCCATGTTCTGCATCAACTCTCAATTCAAGATTCTTCCTTGTGCTTGGTGTAACTACTTCGCCAAGTAATTCAGCAAATTTTGCTGCGTGTTCAGCCTCTTCGTGAGCTGCCTTTTCATAATACATACCAATTTCGGGATAACCCTCACGATATGCTACTCTTGCCATTGCTAAGTACATACCAACTTCGGTGCATTCTCCTGTAAAGTTATCTCTTAAACCTTTTAAGATAACAGGATCAACATCCTTTGCAACGCCCAATACATGTTCTGCTGCCCAAGTCATTTCGCCTTCTTGAACTGTGAATTTTGAGCCTGGAACACCACAAAGTGGACATTTAAAATCTGCCGGTAATTCTTCTGCTTCTATTGTGTAACCGCAAACGGGACATACATACTTTTTCATTTTTTCTTCTCCTTAAAATAAAATTTTTAAAATTATTTTATTGGCAGCCTTTACAGGTGCCATAATAAACGCATTTAGATTCCTCAACTTTGCCGATACCCTTCAATATTGACGGAATACGGGGCTTTGCCATAATATCAAAGATATTTCCGCATTTATTGCATACAAAATGGCTATGCTTGCGAATATCGCCGTCGTAGTGAAGCTTGTCGTCAGTAGTTTTTATTGAATGGATTTGCTTTGTCTGTTCTAATACCTTTAAATCACGATATACGGTACCTAGACTAATAGTTGAATCAATAGCCCTTGCCTCGGTATAAATGCTATCAGCTGTCGGGTGATCGCATCTATTTCGCAAAATATTAAGTATTAGTTCTCTTTGTTTAGAATAACGCATATAGACAAAATTTCCTTATCACTAAATCCTTCCATAAATAGTATTTATTATCAATATTATATATCAAATTACAGGGGTGTGTCAATAGTATAATAAAAAAAAGGTACAGAGTACCTTAATTTTTTAATGTGCAATGTGCAATGCGCAACGTGCAATTGCGGACTGCCTGATTTGTATGGCATAGCGATTATACTTGCTACAGTACGCATAAAAAAAATGTGGTGATTATATTTGCTCCATTAATGAGAAAAATGTGCAAATGGTATTCAGGCTCATCGTGAGCTTCGCAAAAAGTCTGTGCTTGTATAGAGATGTCTCCACTGCGGTCGACATGACAATTCGGATGAGATT
>CALYRM010000065.1 GCA_945482995.1 uncultured Clostridia bacterium
CCGCCGAAAGGAAACAAGTCGGAATACTTTTGGGAGAACATTATCGACGTGATGACAGAAAGCAAAGCAGCCGAAAAGAACGGGAAACGCCCGAAAAGGCTCAACATGAAGATGAAACACTTCACCGTTCAGTACGCTTACTACAAGGCAATTCTGCTGATGACAGACGAAGAGATATGGCAATACGTAAAGGCGATCTACGGTTATATGGTAGACGGCGTTGAGCCAACGGATCTGAGTAATAACGTTGCGCTCTATTTCAACCTTGCCAAAAGGAAACTCGACATAAGCAAAACGCGAAGCGTTGTCGGAAAGCACGGCGGTAAACTGCGAAAGCAAACCGCCGCAATGACGTTGGAACAGTTTTTGACGGCAAATCCGCACATCAGGAACAATCTTTACGGAAACTCAAGCGATCTTGTAAACGGCAAAAATTATGCTCTTCTTGCAGACAAGTTGAAAGCAAGTTCCAAGTGGGCAAACGAACCAAGTCTTTACAAGATACTGTCGCACTACGACGAGATTATATCGCCATAACGGAAAGCAAAAGCCCGAAAAATAAATTGGAAAACGGGTACTTTTTACAAGCAGGATAAGGTTTTTGCAATCTATTTCAAAAACGGGCTTGGGAACAAGTCGGAAACCGACTTTTCCATGAGGCGAAAAAAAGATAAAAAATCATAGTATCTACATTCCATTTCTGAAAAAGAGCTTGACATTAGCAAGAGAATAGCGTAAAATAATATTGTCGTATATATACGATTATCTGTTTACGGAGGAATAAAAAGATGGCTAAGTCAAGAAGCGAAAAAGACAAGAGATACGAAGAAAGGCATAAGGAAGAGCGCAAAGCAAAAAACGTTATCTGGGGAACAAGCGTTCCGAGAGCGTTCGCAGAAGAAATAGACGCTTTTTTGAAAAAACACCGTTATACGAAGGTGAAACTCATTGAAGAAGGATATAAAGCGCTATTGGAGCAGGCGGACGAAATAGACACCGACCTTGCGAAGATAATGGACGGCTACGACGACTTCTTTGAGTCGGAATTAAAACAATTTGAAGAAGAAAAGAAAAAATTCGCAGACGAAACCGAGCAAGCCGAGTAACCAAGAGCTATCGACGGGCTACGTTCCCTCTCTGCGAAAATCTGAAAGGAGGATTTTGCGGCAAATGGAGAGAGTACATAGTATCCACCGGGAAAGAGCACATCGTATCCGCGCAATAAAGATGATGTTCGTTGAAGCGGATACAAGACAATACCGTTGAAGTAGATCTTTTAACGGGACAAACAGAAAAAGGCAGACTCAATCTGCCGAAAGAAAGATTAGAAGCAAGCGCTAAAATTTTAGCAAACATTTTACTCGATTACGCCCGAAACGGCGGGAATATGGATGATTTGACGCCGGAAAAGGTGTTTGGCGGGAGGAAACAATGAAAAAACGCACTGTAATATATGCAAGATTCAGTTCGCACAGTCAGACGGAACAGTCCATCGAGGGACAACTGCGGGAATGTTACGATTATGCAAAAAAGCATGACCTGCTCGTCGTGTCTGAGTATATCGACCGAGCGCTTACGGGAACGACGGACAAGCGGCCGAGCTTTTTGCAGATGATTGAGGACAGTAAGAAGAAAACATTCGACTATGTTCTCGTCTATCAGTTGGACAGATTTGCCCGCAACCGTTATGACAGTGCGAACTACAAAGCGAAGTTAAAGAAGAACGGGGTGCGCGTTTTATCTGCCAAAGAGAATATATCCGAAGATGCAAGCGGGATTTTAATCGAAGGCGTATTGGAAAGTATGGCGGAGTATTACTCCGCCGAGCTTTCCCAAAAAGTAAAACGCGGAATACGCGAAAGCTACGAAAAAGGCTACTTTATCGGCGGTTTCGGGTTATTCGGTTACGATATCATAGACAAGCATTGGGTTATCAACGAGACGGAAGCGGCTGTCGTGCGGGAAATTTTTGAGAGATACCGCTACGGAGAAAAAGCAAAAAGCATTGTGAGTTGGCTAGATAGTATCGGTGTGCGAAACAAAAGCGGCAAGCCGTTTACGGTAAACGCACTTGCAAAACTTATTCGCAACACGAAATACAAAGGCATCGTGGAATACGATGAGAGAATCCTGACCAACGTTACTCCCGCTATTGTGGACGAAAAGACATGGGACGATTGCAACCGTATTTTAGATAATCAACGGCACAAGCAAAAATGTATTCAAAAACATTCCGAATATATTTTAAGCGGAAAACTTTTTTGCGGCAACTGCGGAACGTTGATGACTGCCGAAGGCGGTACGAGCCAGACGGGCAGACAATATCATTATTACAAATGCTTTACCCGTAAGAGAAATAAGGGACAATGTAAAAAGAACAGCGTAAGCAAGCAATACATAGAAGATTTAGTCTTTGAAAAGACGATAGAATACATTTTAAGCCCGGACGTAATCGATACGATCGCACGCAACGTAACCGACAATTTCAATCAAGGATTAGAAAAGTCCAACGCTTTGATTCTGCTTGAAAAAGAACTTGCCGATGTGGAACAGGCTCTGAACGGCTTTTTGTCTGCTATCGCCGCAGGTATCGTAACGAAGTCTACGAAAGAGCGTATGCTCTCACTGGAAGCGCAGAAAGAAGAATTGGAAAACAAAATCGAGTTGGAAAAGCAACGGAATATACCGCCGTTAAAATACGAAACCGTACGCGCTTTTCTTACCTATTTTGCAAATAAAGAGTACAAGTCGGACGAAGAAAAGAACGAGTTTTTCAATTCGTTTATCTATCGTGTGGTTTTGTTTGACGATTATATCTACATTTTCTACAACACTTCGCCCGAATATCCGACAAAAGTAAAGTTGGAAAAAGAAGAATTACAATCTTTGCGCGAATTACGCCACCCGAAAGCTGAAAAAGACGCGGAAAATAAAAAAAGCACCCCGTTTGAACCCTTAAAGTTCAAATTGGGTGCTTGTGGCGGAGGCTGAGGGATTCGAACCCCCGTGGGCTTGCACCCAAACGGTTTTCAAGACCGCCTCGTTATGACCACTTCGATAAGCCTCCATATTCTATTCAATTTTGCTTTCTATAATATATCAAATTATTCTTAAGTTGTCAACCAAAAATATTTGACTTTACATTTTTTTTCTTCGTAAAATTTTAATTTGGGGCATAATTGAATTCCCTATTGAAAAAAAAGAATATTAATAAAGGTAAATTTTGTTCATATTGGGATAAAATGCGTACAAATGAGTATTGTAGTTTGGTTTTTATAATGTTATAATAATTCTAACCATATGTAAGCAATAAAGAATAAATGTTTTTGAGCTAAAAAGGGCACTTAGGTTAGTGTTGATATTGATACAAATGGTGCATAAACAAAAAGCCTCATAACGAGGCTTAGATGCACACTTGTGCAAATCGGCAATGCCGACGATGTGATTCAAACTTTATTTGACTGCGTAGTGCAATTTTTTAGGATACTAAAATAGTGTCGGTGGTGTCTCATCAAGGGGAGTTCATAAAAATATCGAATCTAATATGAGTAGTTATGGCGACGGAGCACGGGCAATTATAGGTGTGCAATGGAAAAAAGGTGGCGGTCATGTAATTAATGTTGAGCGACAAAATGGCAAAACCTATTATGTTGATGCACAAGTTGGCAAAAGATACAATCCAACTGAAGTACTTAGTAAAGCAAAACCCATCAGTGTTACTATTGTTAGAACAGATAATCTAAAGTTTTCCGAAAGAGCAAAAAAAACTTTGTTACAACAAAAGAGTGATGATATAAATATAATATAGTTGGAGGATATTTAAATGATAGAATACAAACAAGCTTTGGAAATTGCAAGGAGTAAAAAAGACAATATCGATGCTTGCGATGAATTCGATATTGCTTGGGGTTTCAAATGTCGTAAAGAGCAATGGAATATAGGTGGAAAAACGCCCATCTATGTTTTGAAAGAAAATGGAGCTGTTGTTTGCCAAACAGACTTTTTCGACAACTACGATGTGGAACATATAAGAGAATTTGATGTTAAATGAGGTTAAAGTCTAAATAAGTTTGAGAGTAGTGTAATTTATTAGGATACTAAAACCCAATTATGCACGTAGAGTAGCGATAATTGATTATACGGATGACTTGTCTGCTTTCGTGAGAGATGATATAGCAGAATGGGTATACGATATGGAAGATGGCGACCTTTTGGAATACGCTATTGATAATGGTATATTTAGCGAGAGTGATTTGGAAGATAGAGACATAAATGATGTTCGAGACGATGTAATCGATACCATTTATAGTGAGTATGAATCCCAATTAGATTACGTAGACTATATGGACGTCAACTATGGAGAAGAAGAAATGAATAGAATAATTGGAAACCATTTAGACCTGGATTCATTCGCGGAATGGGCAGTTGGTGAAGATGGTATCGCTTACTTTTTGGCTCGCTATGATGGGAGCGAAATAGAGTTGTCCAATTATTTGTACGCATATAGAATTGATTAGGAGAAAGAAACTAAATGAGATTTAAGTTACTAGAAAATCGTAAACTTTTTCATATCAACCACGCTTTGTGGGGCGACCCGTCTGGAAAGATAAGAACCTTTGGCATTGTTAGTCCACAAAACCCGTTGGGGTGGAAGGATAGCACCGATGAGGAATGTATTAGAAAGTACAAGGAATACACTCTCGGTGTCGCACCCGAATGGCTTACTACCGAAGAAAAGCGTATTTGGTGGGGGAAAGACACAAACAAAAAACAGGTTTATAACAGCAATAAATTACAAGAATTAAAGCACAAAATACACGAAGGTGAGTTGCTTCAACGATTTATAAATAGGGGTAATGCTGCACTAAAAAGGACAAACGCACCATATACTGAGATAAAGGGCTATTTTGGCGAACCCGAAAAATCACTTATAATCTTTAATGTATGTAAAGATGAGATTGAGGAGATAGCGAAGGATTACGGTCAATTAAGTTATTTTTATGGAATAGTAGACAAGGACCATAGTACGATTGCCTATTATAGTACAACTGATAGTTGCAAAACCTATCATAGAGAAAGTATTAGCGCAACTGTTTTTTCCGAAAAAGACGTAAACGATTTCTTTTCAAAATATGGTAAGAAGTTTAATATTGGAATGAATGTTTTTGACGATGCCGTACCCGAAGTAATAGACGACAGGTTTGAAGAATCATTAAATGAGAATAGACCGCCGATGGTGAGAAGCATCTTACGTCGGCAAATATATAGGAGAAAGAAACTATGAGATTTAAGTTAATAGAAAGCAAGAAAAAAGAAAAGACTTATAGAATAATTGAAAAACTACCGGGTGATAATGGTAATACATATTCTACTTCGAAAAGACTTTATTCGATGATTAGTGTAAAACCCGAAGACATAATTTATAGTTCAGACACAATCACAAATGAAGATTTAGAACCCATGCAGTATAATGGTGGGATAATAATTTTTTCTACTGACGTAAATGCTATTGAGTTGAGTCCGAATAAATTAAAGAACTACATATTGCAAAAATTAAAAACAATGCAACAAAGACTCACTTACGGTAAGAAAATAGATAAGATAGCAAACAATCATAATCTTATTGGGTGGACCATAGGTAATTACTTACACGGTCATTATCATAGCAATGTAACGAACCAAAACTATTCTGAAAAAAGTATATCGGTTCAAATAGTAGGAGTAGACACCCCAACACTGTTGAAAATCGCTTCAGAATTATGTAGAGATTTTTATCAAGAGAGCGTTATGGTACAAAATCAAAATGACGGACATATTTATTTTGTAGAACCCAACGACATAGAAAGAATTTAAGGAGAACAAAACGAGACTTATGCTTATTGAAGAGAAAAACGGTAATGAAGTAGAAGAATCAAATTTTACCGACACTACTATCCCAGAATATTTGTGGACTGCGGTATGTGGCGGAGATTTAGATTACGTAAAGAAATTTCCAAGAGAAACATTGAAAAAAGCAAGATACACGCGGTTTGGTTCGGAACACTCATTGATAATAGGTGCTATTCGTAATAGTGATTATAGTGTGGCTAAATATTTATATCTAATTGGTGTAAGACCATTGGAAAGCGAGAGAGATGAAATACTGCTATCGTTAATAAGCAAACTCGACAAATAAAACCATGAGATTTAAGTTAGTAGAAGATAGGAAAAAGAAAGTAAAAACAAAGTCTTATTATGGAGATGTTGGTAAAGGCATAGCCATTTTTAATAGTAGAGCGAGTGCCGACGGCGGTGTAGGTTTTTGTGGTGCTATGGGAGAATCTTTTTAGAGGGCATAAAGGAAGTACAAGCACAATATCCAAAGATAGATGAACAAACCTTTATGAAATTAATAAAATTAGACCCGACTTATAAACCGAATGTGGACTCCGTAGGTACATATGGGAAATGGATATTAAACCTATTCAATAAGGGAAACTTGAAAAATTTAGGTCACGTAACCGATGTTTTGAATAGGTTTGAGGATAGTAAGAAACAATTAATAAATAAAGACATTAGAAAATATAAATCTATTGAAGAAGTAGAATCGATGTTAAACGATGAAAATTCATACAAAGAAACAACTCATAGACAAGACGTAAGGGAAAGACAAAAACAAAGAAAAGAGTCCGATATTGAAAAAGAAGCGGACAAGTTTTACGAAGATTCTAAATGGGTTGTTTATGTTCCAAAGACTTATTCAGCAAGTTGTAAATTATGGCAAGGCACAAAGTGGTGTACAGCAACAACCGAGACGAGTGATTATTACGATAGATATTCAGGTGATGGAAAATTATATATAATTATAAACAAACAAAACCCCCAAGAAAAATATCAATTTCATTTGTTTGAGAGTAGTGTAATTTATTAGGATACTAAAACAAGCGCTTCATCGTATATCTGTCAGCCCGTTTGAGAATAGTGTGACTGCCAGTTATTGAATTTGCTTGAGTTATATTTGGGAATAAATGCATAAGGCGGTATGGGTATTTCTAAAACTATATTGGTCTAAAATGATAGGCTATTCAAAAAAAAGAAGCTAATCAGCTTCTTTTTTTGAAGTATTTATAGATTTAAGTTGTATTCTATTATTTGGTTGTGGACTTGTAGGCTTTGCAAATATCGATAAAGTAGTTAAAGATATCGTTTGAGTCGTCAAGTTCTGGGTGGAAGGCAAGGGCAAGCTGATTGCCTTGACGAGCGGCGACGGATTTACCTTGGACGGTTGCCAAAATTTCTGCACCATTCGTCTGTTCGATGTATGGCGCGCGGATAAATGTCATAGGAATTACGCCCAAGCCTTTCATTTCGGATAGTGTTCGGAAACTGCCTAGCTGTCTACCGTAAGCGTTTCTCTTGACCGTAATAGCCATTGTTCCAAAATGCGTTTTGTCGTCGTTGGCAATCTTTTCGGCAAGCAAAATCATTCCTGCACAAGTTGCCAAAACAGGCAGTCCATTTTCTATCTTTTGTTTTAGAGGTGCATACAAACCTAATTCTCTTAGTAATTTGCCGATAGTAGTGCTTTCGCCACCGGGCAAAATCAGTCCGTCAAAGTCGCGTTCAATGTCGGCTAATTGACGAATTTCAAAGGTATCGACTCCGCACTCCGATAGTTTTTGTTCGTGTTCGATAAAATCTCCTTGAAGGGCAAGAACAGCAATACGCATTATTTACCTCTTTCTGCCATTAGCAAAGAAATTTCGTTTTCATTGATACCGACCATGGCTTCGCCCAAGTCTTCGGACAATTCGGCAATCAATTTAGCGTCGTTAAAGTTGGTGACAGCCTTTACGATAGCCTCGGCACGCTTTTTTGGATTGCCCGACTTAAATATACCCGAACCAACGAACACACCCTCTGCGCCTAATTGCATCATAAGAGCGGCATCGGCAGGGGTAGCAATTCCACCGGCGGCAAAATTCACGACAGGGAGCTTGCCGTTTTTGTGAACGTATTCAACCAAGTCGAAAGGCACTTGTAATTCCTTGCTTGCATTATATAGTTCGTCTTCGCTCATTGAAGTGAGTCTGCGGATTTCCGCATTCATCATTCTCATATGGCGAACGGCTTGTATGATGTCCCCGGTGCCGGGTTCGCCCTTTGTCCTAATCATAGAAGCACCTTCGTTAATTCTTCTCAAAGCCTCGCCCAAATCCTTGGCGCCGCAAACAAACGGAACGTCGAACTTTCTTTTGTCAATATGATATTTATCGTCAGCAGGGGAAAGCACCTCGCTTTCGTCGATATAGTCAATTTCAATAGCCTGCAAAATTTGGGCTTCGACGAAATGACCGATTCTGCACTTGGCCATAACAGGAATAGAAACGGCGTTCATAATTCCTTTGATCATTTTAGGGTCGCTCATTCTTGAAACACCGCCGGCAGCTCTGATATCGGCAGGGATTCTCTCTAATGCCATAACTGCGCAAGCACCGGCTTCTTCTGCGATTTTAGCTTGTTCGGGTGTGGTAACGTCCATAATGACGCCGCCCTTAAGCATTTGTGCAAGCTGCTTATTCAACATATATCTATCGTTTTCCATATTTCAATACTCCTTGCATTTAAGTATAACTATATGCTATAATAATATCACAAATTCTTGATTATTGCAATTTTATCGATATAGAGAAAATATTATTTTTTATAAAGAAGGTATAAAAGAATGAAAATGCCCGACTATTCTAGGAGTTTACTCTCATTAATTTCATCGATATTGAAGCATTATGGCCTTGATAACGGTCATAGTACCCTAAAAGAAATCGACGAATTGCTTAATAGAAATTATAAGAATGTGGTGTTAATGCTTTTTGACGGAATGGGCGATAGCATTTTAAACAAACATTCAGATGTTGCGGGCTTCTTGTTAAAAAACAACAAGGCGGTTATCTCGTCGGTTTTTCCGACAACCACTACAGCCGCAACCACAACAGTTGAAAGCGGATTATCACCAATAGAGCATGGATGGCTAGGTTGGGCTTTGTATTTTGGGAATATTGATAAAACGGTTTGTTTATTCCCGAATACAGTATTCAGAGGCGAAGGAATGGCAGCAGATTATAATGTAGCCGAAAGAAATATGGCTTATAAATCGGTTTTTGAACAGATTGAAGAAACAACTTCAAATAAAGTAAAAACCTATGAAATATCCGAGTTTGCCGATATAAAAGCAAAAAACGTAGACGAGATTTGCGAGCTTGTTGAAAATATAACAAAAGAAAACGGAGAAAAGTATATTTACACTTACCTAAAACAGCCCGACTACGATATGCACGGCTTAGGTACGGAGCATATAAAAATAAAGAATCATATACAAAAAATCAACGACCGTCTTATGCAAATGTGCGATAACCTACAAGACACCTTAGTTATTATAACCGCCGACCACGGACACGTAGATGTTGAATGGGCATTTTTACCCGATTATCCAGACATTTGGGCTTGCCTTGAACGTATACCAAGTATTGAGGCAAGAGCGTTGACATTCTTTGTAAAAGATGGTAAAAAGGAAGAATTTGCATATTTATTCAATAAGTATTTTGCTAATGATTATGAACTAATAAGCAAGGATGATGTAATAAAAAATAAACTTTTTGGAGAGGGTTCTCCACACCCACTTGCATACAGCTTTGTGGGCGATTATTTAGCCGTAGCTAAGGGAAAACTTGCGCTTGACGTTTCTCCATATCGCGAAGATGTTTTTAAATCCGCTCATGCAGGAACTACGGCGGAAGAGTACAACATTCCACTAATAGTGATTGACGTAAAATAACGACGTCATTCTGTCAAAACCAATTATTAGCTCGACAGGAATGTCATTCTAAACTGTAAAAATGCCATTCTAAACCATAAAAATGTCATTTTAAACTATAAAAGTGTCATACTAAACAATAAAAATGTCATCCTGAGCGTAGTGCAACGAAGTCGAAGGATCTCATCCGCGTTAAAATGAAGAAATGAAGACGCTAACGCTAATTGTGGACTGCGTGATTTGTACGCCTCACGTCATTCCGACCATAAAAATGTCTTTCTGAGCGTAGTGCAACGTAGTCGAAGGTGAATTGACAGCCCTGCTGTCATCCCGAGCGTATTCGAGGGACCCTATCCTTATTGTCATGTCGAGCGTAGTCGAGACATCTCACTACAAGCAATGACTTAATGCAAAACGATACAATTGAACAACGAATAAAGCCGATTGTTTTATTCTCAAATAATTCTAAAAGGAGTAAAAGAATATAAATAAAAAGAATTATTCAAAATAACACTTTACATTTCACATAAAAGGCATTAAACTATACATATAAGCGCAATTAACTCAGTTGGTAGAGTGTTTCCGTCACATGGAAAAAGTCAGGGGTTCGAGTCCCTTATTGCGCACCAAAGCCCCGACTAAAAGTCGGGGCGTTTTTTTTAAATTCAGTTATTCTAAGGGGCTCGAACGAGAGCGTTAAGAAAAAGCAACAGTGTTGCTTTTTTAGCGGCTGACCGACGATACCGACAAAACAAAAAAGAATTGTAAAACGGTATGTTTTGTCGGTATCTAGAGCGAGTCCCTTATTGCGCACCAAAGCCCCGACTAAAAGTCGGGGCGTTTTTTTTAA
>CALYRM010000066.1 GCA_945482995.1 uncultured Clostridia bacterium
CACATGTCCTCAAACTCTATAGGCTCTTTGCTGAAAAGTTTCTTGAACACATAAGGAACAGCAAACTGAGCTCCAGTTGCAGTCCATTCGCCAGCGTGCTTTCCGTCCTTAAACTTGGCAACATATACTGCATCATTAACCAGACAGAACTTCTCAAAGTTTGCTTCGGTTTCAAATGTGTAGCCGTATTCCTTACCAAATTTGATTATAAAGTCCTGAATCTTCTCATCAGCATTAGGGATCTTGATGGAGTCGGTCTTGATATGCGCTACAGTGTATCCGAGTTTCTGGACTTGGCTCTTAAGAAGTGTCATGAACAGAGCTCCACGCTTAGCAACAATATTGTCGATGTTTCTCGGGTCTCGGAATGGATTCTCAAACGACGCGCTAGTTAGGCCATAGATACTATTTATAACTATCTTTAGCGCCTGAGCCAAGCCATCTGCTTGCTCCTCATTTAAATATGGTTTTAGCGCGCCATTAAGCATCTTGCCTGCTGCTTCAAAGTCTTTATGCTTTATTGCCACACGAGCATTAACGATTTCTTCAAAGCGTTTAGTAAACTCCGGACCAAATATAACTTCAAATATTGCGCTATGCGGATGCTGTGACGCAATATCTCCGTCCCAAACTTTGGTGTACATACCTGGCTCAGAATATACTCTTCCGCCTTCTCCGATCTCTTCACCCATGAATGTGGATTTGCCATGATCGAATTTATATCCCTTGAAGAACGGTAGGATACTCCATCCATCAGGAAGCACTTCTCCAGGAATATAATCTCGGTACTGAGGAATTCCGTCAGCGTCAAAGACTCTAAACTTGTAGTCTGGACCAAATTTTCGTCTGTAATCGTCGTATTGATCAGAACCTACAGGCTTCGACAAATCTCGGTAGTTGAATACTCCCTGGGGCTTTTTGTTATTACCAAATATAATCTTTGTAGAAAGAGCATTGGTAGTATCATTAACCGAGACATTAGATATTCCGTGGATTAGCTTTACAAGATCGACTTGAATCTGACGAGCCACGAAGTCTGCTTTTCTGGCATTAAAGACAGCTTCTGTTGCTAAAACGTCATTATCGCAGTACTCAGCGACCTTAGTCCACATTTCTTCTGGAACAGGCTGATCCCAAGGAAGGCCAAGCTCCTGATGGTGAATGCCAAGTTCTATCTCCCATTTTTTCAGGGATTGTTTCTTAGAGCAGAAGTCATAAACATCTGTATAAGAAAGGTTGTACGCCTCTCCGAAGAATGCATTTCGATTACCAGAGATTATCTTCTGAGACAGATCGTAAAGTTGCTCATTGGTATATCCAATAAGACGCCCGTACAAAATATGATTATCATAGCGTCTGCAGTTAAAGCCTATAAGCCGATACTTAATAAGCTCTTCTATGTCAGACGGACTAGGATTAATCATTCGAACAACGGGCTTTCCCTCGCCTTGTTCTTTCCAGTTAATAAGAAATAGATTTGGGAACACCTCAACGTCATAGAAAACGAGAGGTGAGTTTTCATTATCAACCGGTGAAGACGGCTCATCTGACTTAAAATGCATCTTGTTTACAAGCTTGATGCAATATTCTGCTTGGTTCGTACTATTAGCAGCAAAGTTATAAACGCTATTGCGAAGATTAGTAACGTCATAGCTCATTCCGCTATTGTACGCGTCCTCAAGTATTTTAAATATAAAGTCCACGCTAGGCTTTGTTGCTGAGTGATACTCTTTATTAAGGTTCTTAGCAATCATAGACCTAAGAGCTTTTTCATTTTTCACCCCTTCAAAATTTATCAATTTAGTTTCTCCTTTCAGAGGCAAACCCGAACTAATAACAGCCACGGGTAGATTATTGCATTTCGTAAGTTTTCTTCTAAGAGAGCTTTTTCCCATGAATACTTTGACTTCAACATTCTCACCGTACACACTAGTAAGCTTAGCAACGTCTCCGTTATAAATATAATGAAGATGTATTCCAGCTCCACTCTTACTTAGCTCTGCGTACGTAGCCGGCCATTTGCTGGCGGCTTCGAGATTCTTTTCAAATGATTTATTGCCATTTTCGTCCTTGAGATCGAAATCAATTACAATATGATTCTCTGGAACCTTAACGTAATGCAATCTGGAAGTGTCGAGATCTGAAAGTTTTGTAGTGACGTTGTCCCAGGCTTTCATAGGAGTTTCTTTAGGCGTTGCATACTGGGCAAAGCATTCCGAGCACATATTATCAAACATGGATTTCTGTTCTCTGAACTCAATTAGCGGATGCAAAGACGGAAGTTCTTTTTTTTCTTCTTTTGCTTCCTCGAACTTGTCAGTTCTGAAACCAGTATAATAACTACGAAGTTTAGAACCATCCTCAGATATAAATGACTCATTGAAATTCCAGAAATAATTTTTAAGCTCTTCTTTGAAGTTTCTTTGAGAGAAAGGATACGCGATCTTTGCCTCGTCACAATAAACTTTATACATTTCCCATGCTGCTTTCAGGCTTGTCCCATTTTCCTTTTTGAATACATGATACGAATCAATAATGAAATTGTAGAAATCGTTAGACGCGCCAAGCATCGTGGTAGGTACATAATCATCATATGCACCTGGATCGCTCAAATACACATCTAGGCAGTGGCTAGCGATAGCACCCAATTCAAAACTGACTTGCTTTGTGACTTTTTTATACTCGTTAGTATTTAATTTATTGCCAGATGGAGACACATCAATCAGTCTTCTAAGAAGTCCCGACTTAGCGTCTGTTATTTTTACAGGCTTATTAGTGCCCATGAATAAGAAACATTTAAATCTACTAGCATATGTGGATTTAAATTTCTCATTTATTGTCATAAGCTCGTGGGAAACAAGGCTGTTTAGTCTGGTGTTATCTTCGATCCTAGATAAGTCGCCATCATGTTGAATAGCAACAAGCGGATTTGTCCTAAATGCCTCCAAAGCAAAAGCGTTATTGCTCGAGCCTAGCGCCTTAGCGTCAAACACCGAATAATATCCATCAAATAGCTGTTGAATAATATTTAAGATTGTAGATTTACCAGTACCTGCGGCACCATACAAAACCATAAATTTCTGGATCTTCTTAGAGTCGCCAGAAACGATTGCGCCAATGGCCCATTCGATCTTATGCCTCTCTTCTTTTGAGTAGAGAGTGGAAATAAGTTTATCCCATGCAGAAATATCTCCTGGTTCTATAGGATAACTCAACCGTTTGCTAGCATAGTCTTTCTTATTGGTTTCCGCATTTGAAAATATAAGTTTCTCGTCAAGCATATGAAAGTTATCACGGCATTGTTTCTGGCAATATTTGTGCCATGAATCGATCATGCCTGTTTCAGCATCCCACATATACAGTACACGAGCCGTATCGCCATAAGTTCCTATATGCTCTTTTGCATATTGTGAGAGCTCTCGATCGATTAATTGCAACGCGTCCTGTTCGTCTGTAGACCATAGTCCGCGATCTTCAACCCATATTGCATAAAAATCGCCGCCGCGAATCATAAGATCTTCAGATTTAATCATTTTAAATTTCGGATAGATTTCCCAACCACGTTTTGTGTCACGCGCTGCAATCGATAGAAAATCGAGCATTACATTTTCAAACCTCCTTTCTCACTAAATAATTGTGTTGAGATATGAACAGAGTTGATACCAAATTTCCATTGTTCTCATGTCGGATACTGTGTTCTTAACAGTGAACAATCCTCCTTTTCCATTAGGCTCATAATCATGGTTTAAAAATCTGTTAATAATATCAACAACTTCTTTTTTATTATATCTAGTGTCGGTCATAGCACCGAGCCCAAGACTTACAATCATTTGCCAAAACCATTGAGCGGTTCGGTTACCCATTGCAGGATCGTCCATAATGGTCCTTTCGCAACGAATAGCAAGGGCAACCATCATTTCGAGAATGCTGCATGGTCCTTCAAGGTAATCTAAAACGTCTTCGCTGTATCCGTGGCAAAGAATATAATGGCGTCTTAGATCTATTCCATCCTGAGCCCGGTTTTTATCTCGTCTGATCGTCCAAGTAAATTCTCTAGCATGAAGATAAGACAAAAGCTTATTGTAAGAAACAGCCTTTGCAAATCTGTCTTTGGCTACTATGTCCACCATCCAGTTATAATATTCATTAGAAATTTCATCTGCTATATTCATTACTCGTCCACCGTATCGGGGTCTTTGCCGTAGGTCTCCCGATAGGTTCTAGTATCTCTAAGGATTTCATAATCGCACATCATATCATCATTTCTAACAAATACTGAGTCTTCTTCGTATTCACCGAAATGATTTACCGCGTCTAGACCAACAGATGCTTCAATGTCGTCTTTGCTATAGACCACACCCCACTCGTCTTCATACACATCGTCTTCATAATAAGTAAAACTTATAGTGTCATAAGCGGGATTTTCAGCAAACTCCTCAGGAGTAATTATACGAGGGTTAATAATGGGCATTTCTTCAGCCCCTCCTTTCTCTTCAGTATATTTTTCTTTACCTAATATTTTTGCGTAAAGCTCGTTAACATTATCGGGAAGCTTATATGGGTTGTCGTCTTCGTCAGCGTCATTCTCTGAAACAAGCTTGGATTCTTCTGAAACCTTTTCTTTTTTCCATCTGTAAAAGACCTCTTTGACAGAATCTATTTCTTCTTGAGCAATTCGTTTGTATTTAGTTTCGAAGAACTTCCATGTTGCTAATGAGCCTATCGCAGCTCCAGCAGCAAATATAAGTATATTAACCATACTCTTACTCATTCGTTTTCTCCTCTCTAAAAACAAATCCCCAGTTCTTATATAGGAAAGAACCAGGGATAGTCAAATAAATCTTGCATAGTACCGGACCCGAAACTATCGAGCCCTCGTACCCTTCAAATCATATCAAGAATGTTTCCGTCGACATTGAAATCAAGAACTATAGATCTTTCACGGCCATTGACAAAGTCGCATGCTTTCTCATTATAAATATCATAGATTCCGAAGTCCACAAAGTTGTCTCCAACAGGATTTTCTTTATCATATATCCAGCCTACTATCTGGCCAGCCTTAGTTCTGGGGATGCCAAGCATGTCATATACATCGTTAAGAAACAGATAGCCCTG
The DNA here is from genome assembly GCA_945482995.1 of uncultured Clostridia bacterium. Lineage (GTDB taxonomy): Bacteria > Bacillota > Clostridia > Christensenellales > CAG-1252 > RUG14300. The sequence goes on from CALYRM010000066.1 coordinate 5,116, forward strand.
AGCTCTGAGCCTGTCATTAGCCTGATTCTGCTGAAGTTTGAGAAACATGAGATTATACTCGGGATCCTTCGTCCAACCCATGGACCCATTATCAAATATACGAGCGTAATCGCTATACATATTGGGGTCTACAACACTTATGGTCTTCTTTTCTATAGTTTCATTGCCGTCCTTATCAACGGTTTTCTCTTCGATTTCCTGTGCTTTAATATTGTAGCGAAGCTCACGATCAAGCTCTTTGCCAAATCGTTCTACGACACGACCGCGGTATTCTTTGAAGCTTCTGTCTATCGTCGCGTATGCTGCAGTAAGCGCCACATTTCTCTTTTTAAGAATCTTATGAGACGCTAGAATTCCAGTAATGGACAGAGCTCCAACAAGAACCGAAGGAGCATAAAGCTTAATAAGCTTAACACCGGTCTGTGTATATATGATGGCAAGGTCCTTCTTAGCATCATCATTATTATACTCATCTTCCGAGACGACATCACTATCAAGGACGTTATGGACGTCATCTACTTGCTTCCTGGTCTCTTCGAGAATATCATTTACTTTAGTAGTAGCCTTGCAAGCCATTACGGTGCTGGTAACGACGCCAACAACACCGGCTACTACCATAATCTCGGGGCTCGCTTTCTTAATCTTAAATCCGATTTTGTGAGCGTTATAAGAAACGCTATTAATAATTTCTTTTACTTTCATAATTATTTTTCCTCCTTAATTAATAGGTCCGGCTTTCGGCATTTTGAGCATATACCCATCTCTTACGTGAATTGGTTCTGCATTTAGAATGTTAGTCCATCCATATTTATTATCTGTATAATTACAAGTTTTACCGACAAGATCATACATATCGGCGACACTCACGATTCCGTACGTTTCGATAAGTTCGTCCATACGAGCTAAGACTTCTTCAGCTTCTCCACGAGTTTCGAGAATAATATCGTCGTAGCTATATCCAGTTCTAGTTCTCACTCTTGTGCTAGAATAGTCTCGTCTTGTTGTGTCTTTCTGATCATAATAGTTTCTATAAGAAACAGTTGATGCGCTAGATGTTCTTCTAGTACGTCCTCCTTCGCCGAACAGAAGCATGTCAATGCCATTCGTAACTATGTCGGATATTGCTTTCTTTACAGCAGGAACAAGCACCTCCATCAGAATGTAAGACTTTACATTACGAGCATCCTCAGCAATAAATATCTCACCGAGCTTACTTATCTCGTTTCGTTTCTTTGTTTTTACCTTGCCAGTAACAACTTTTTCAAGTTTCTTTCTTTCTGGCACTTCGGTTAGAGCTTTTTCTTCTTTTGACTTATGCGAATTGGGAGCATAGTCCATGCTCATTCCTCCTCTATAATAATTTTTCCAGGCAACACAACTTTCGCATTTAATGGTTTATTGTTGGATATTTTATAATTGTGCGCCATGTTTGATCGTGCTTTGCCTTCAGATGGGGCATATGTAGTCGCTTTCCAATGATCTGCTACGCATCTTTCAAATTCCACAACAGGGCCGTCATATGTGTATCGTCTGAATTTAGATCGGTCTTTGGCCATGGAAGTTCTCCTTTCTATGAAAAACAAAAAGAGAAATACCTTGTTACAGGTACTCCTCTTTTTTGAACCTTTTAATTCTCTTCGTAAGGTTCCACTTCGCAAATCTCGTTGCTGACTTCTTCGTCTGCCTCATCAGTGACGAGATCGTCGTCGTAGTCTTCGCTGGCTGCTCTGTTCTTAAGTACTGCTACGGCAAGAACCGCGGCTCCAACACCACCCGCAACGCAGGCAATCTTTTTGCCGTTCTTCTTGAACGTAGTCGCTACCTTAGAACCAAGCTTCTTCAGCTTGGACTCCTTAACAACCTCTTCAACCTCTTTGGCCTCGTTGTTCTCAGCATTCTTAACTTCCTTCATGGATATATTCCTCCTTAAAAATAGTTAATAGGTTTCCATAATATGATATGTTTTTTTCGCGAACTTAGACTAAACTAGAATATCCGTACTTAGGCGCAACCTGATAATTTACTACTAAGCACGGTGTTCCGTCGTCTGCAATCTGCGAACTGAAGTCAAGATCAATAAGACCGCCATCAAGGTTCCATCCAAGATCATCTCCGATCGAAATATGATCAAGACCGAGTTCGTCAAAGAACTCATTTAGAGAAATATACATCTCGCTAAGCATTCTTTTGTTAAGTTCGTTCTCAGCTTTCTTGATTTTATCTATGTCAGACTTAAAATATCGACCCGAAATTGCATCAAAACACAAAGTGTTGCCAGTTTTAGTGACAATTACCTCATTTTTGCTTACTGGATTCTTTTTCACATGCTCCTCAGCGACTTTATCCTTGACAGTATGCTCTTTTTTCTCTCCAATGGTCTCTACAACCTTCTCTTTGTACTCGCTAAGAGCCGTAGCCGAGAGATTGTATGCAGCAGCGAGCGCCGCGTTTCGCTTTGCGTTAACCGAACTTGCACCAATAAGGCAAGCTACGGATGTTGCACAAGATATAGCAGCAGGAATATAGCACTTCCAAGTAACTTTAACGACTTCAATTGGTTTGAGTTTGGTTACCTTAGAGAAGCACTCGTCTCCATTCTCAGTTGCCTCATTACGACGCTCCCTGTTCTGACGCTCGCACTCGAGCTCAATAAGTTTCTCTGCTTTAGGCGTTGCTTTTACAGCGAGGATCGTTGTTGTAATCATTCCGGCAATTCCGATTCCAGTAAGAATCTCAGGACTATGCCTGGAAATGGTCTGCTGCGCGGTTTTGAATAATGCTGATACATTAAACTTGCTCATTTGTTTTTTTCTCCTTTCATTTGTAAAAACAAAAATAAAAGAGCCCAATTAGGGCTCAATTATTCCTTTTCTTTGAGTGCTTCATTTACTTTTTCTTCGATAGTTTCCTCCATTTTACGTTCTGAGGATATACTCGAAAGAACCATTCCGGCTCCACTAAGTATAATACCTCCTATAGTAATAAGTTTGGTCATACCGATGCTATTTTTCATATGAACATCTCCTTTCATAGTATGCAATGTTTTCTTCGCGATTTTTAGCCTTCATATTGAGCTACCCATTTTTCTTCAGGATAATATGGCATTTCAATGATATAGCATTCGAAGTCATCACTATCGCCAATAAATGTCTTACGATGATCGAAGTCAATCCAATATATCTCACTACAAATATCCCATCCGACAGTTTCTCCGTAGTCGGTTGTCTCAAGACCCAATAATCTATAGAAGTCATTTAAACTAGCAAAACCTCTTAAAATGTATTCACGATTTAAATGATACTCGGCCAGCAAGACTTTCTCAATTGTGGTCTCAAAATATCTACCAGAGTACTCATCGTAAAACAATCGAGGTTCAGTATCGCTTTCGATCTCCTGAGAACATACTGATGCTAAATTTACGGCTGAAATATGGGCCTCACTGCATTTTTCAACCGCAATAGCATCGACTATATTATTATGGGCTTCTTCGCCATAGAGTTCTTTTAGCTTAGACTTGTATTCTTTATATGAGCTATTAATAAGAGCATACGCGCTTGCCAAGCTTGCTTGCTGGCGCTTATTAAGAATATTAGCCCCAAAAATACATGCAATGGTCGACACTCCTACTACTGCTGCCGGAATATAATGTAGTCCAGTCACCTTCGCGGTTTCGATGGCGGTTAGTTTAGCTCCTTTATCTTCTTCGGCTTCTTCTAATATTTTGGATGCTTTAACAGCTGCTTTTGCTGTTAGAACCGCAGTGAAAACAACGCCTACTGCCCCAATACAAGATAAAATCGTTGGCGAATTCCTTTCAAAAAATAATTTTGAGCGTTCGATTAAGTTATTCATTTGCGCATCTCCTTTGAATGATTATCGTAATAAAAAATAGTTCCGAAAAAAAAGAAAGAGCCAATGCCGGCTCCTTCATTTACGTTTCTTATTACGTATGGCCTTTATGATTATGACGATCAATGCTACGCATACTATTGCGTCGCCGAATATCAGAATAGCCGATGCTCCACCGGCAATAACGGTGGCAACAAGGGATACCAGAAATGCAACTACAATAATTGCTAATAGTATAAATAATATCATAATATTTTCCTCCTTTAATAAGTTTCCATAATATACTATGTATATTTCGCGAAAAAAAGAGGCTCATAAAAGCCTCATTTGCTAGAACCTTTCATTATCATAATACATCCGAGTAGTACAATGATAAACCCCATAAATACCATAGTCGTTCCTCCTTAAATATGATTATTTTAGTTCCATAATATAGCATGCATTTTTCGCGTATTTAAATTTTGCTTAAAATATAAAAAGAAAGAGCCCTTGTTAGGACTCCTCCTTTGGTTCATACTTATCTCGTATGAAAGAGCTTTTTCATAAACTCTCTACCCGGTCCGGAAGTTACGGTTCCGACTTCTTCGAACTTCCAAGATTTGAGTGCTCCCCAAACCGTAAGCCCGATTCCGCCAAAGACACTGGCCGCTGTTAGACCATTCTTAACAAATCTATCTCGTTTTTCCTCGTTCATCTGTTTCAGTCTAAGCTCGGTTTCCGCTTCGCGGTCATCAACCTTATTCTGAACATCTGCTTCGAGCTTCTCGAGTTCGATTGCTCTGTCCACCAGTTTTGTCAGGCCATCGACGGTCGTTTTGTACGATTCAGTTCCTACCTGAACTTTCTTCAGTTCATTGAAACCGTCCTCAATACCTTCCTGCAACATAGTTTCGATTCTCATAATAAAACCTCCTTTAATATTTGAACGCATGTTCCATAATATAGCTTGTTATTTTTGCGAAAGATCCGCATTATTGTCGATTTTCAAAATTATGAGTTTTTTCTTTGAAAGCTTGTCGAGGTCATTTATGTCAATTCTATAAATATCTTTTTCGGGATCAGAATGGTCAATTTTAAGAGTTCCTACTTTGTTAATAATATAAAATATTATGTCCCTGATTATTAATACCGATATCACGCCTACCGCGATCCACATATACATATTCATTTGTTTTCTCCTTTCTAACGCGCTTAAAAATAAAAGAAAGAGCCATTGCTGGCTCAATCTTTCTTAAACTTTTTATCGACGGATGCTTTTATGCTCTTAGCTTTTGCCGTAACCGCATGTCTGACCTCAGGTATAGCCATAGCTGCCGCCGCAAACGTTGCCGCAGGCATAACTATCTGGCTTATCCAAAGTCTTATCTCACGACTGGTTTCGATCTGCTTCCAAGTTGCCATAATAAAATCCTCCTTAAAATAAGTTTTTCATAATATAATATGTATAAATCGCGAAAAAAAA
>CALYRM010000067.1 GCA_945482995.1 uncultured Clostridia bacterium
TCATCAAATAACGTAAGTGTAAAAGCTTACATTTTTGGCAGGCGTGTTGTATTTATTGACTCGTATAAAAAGATGAATACCTCCATTGACGTGTTAGGTCAAATGTTACTAAATAACAATCTTATAACCGAAGAATATCTTAAAACTGACTTTGATTATCAATGTTTTGATAAAGATGATGATATAGATAGAGAGACAGTTAAAACATATGTACAAAAGTGTTTTAACTCTTTAAACGAAAAGCAACTGGTATATATTCGTAACGATGTTATTATTTTAGCTTTAGGGGTGAAACACTATAAAAAGTTATTTTATGGTTTTGACTTTTCTAAAATGACCTTTACACAAAACATCAAGGAAGAATATGCTAACTATAATAAGCTTGCTGAATTTCAGTTACTTAAAACAGACGGGCGTTTCTCACATTTAAAATTAAACGATTATCAATTATGTCAAATGTCAGGGTTTGACTATTTTAGGTCATTCTATAAAGGCGGACTAAATTTATATAATGATGAATATATAGGTAAAATAATAAAAAGGGCAGGATTTTCAATTGACCTTAATAGTTCCTACCCAACAGTTATGTATAAAGAAAAGCTACCAACGTATCTCATCGCCTTTAGTGATAAGCCCCATATTGATAATGCTGACTACAATAATAACGACGTCATGACATTCTTTACAATGACAATCGAAAACGCAAATAAGTATATACTTTCTAAAATAGAAAGTAAAGTCTTAAGAAATGCAATAGTTAAGTATTATAATTCAAAAAATGGACTTGTTTACTATAATACGATACTTTTAAGACTGTTATCAAAAATCACTAAGCAAGAATTTAAATCTTTGCCTGTTGAAAGTGCAGCAGTTTTTGAATGTCAACATTTTGGGGCTAGAGACGTAATAGCCAGAAACTATTTTATCAAAACACAAGGCAAAATGTCAAATAAACTTGATTGTGACATCAATACCATTGACCCGCTCAACATTAAAATGACTAATGAACCAAAGCCACCTGAATATAATTTTAGTGATGAAATGGTGCAAGGAGCAAAAGTGCTGCTAAATGGTATCTACGGCGTTCCCGCTCTTAGAATTCACTTTGACATCTTTAAACGTGTTGGTAATGACTTTGAAAATATCAAAAACGGCTTTACAAACAAAGAAAGAAATATTGTTTTTTCAGCAGGTGTCACGGCTTTCGCTTTTCATAATCTACTAGAACCGCTTAAGTATCTAACACCCCAAGAAATAGATGAGTATTTCTGGTATGCTGATACCGATAGTCTATATATGGATAAAAGGGCGCTTGATAAGTTCCCTAAATCAATGTTTCACCCAATGAATTTAGGAGCGTGGGATATTGAACATGAAAACATCACAAAATTCTACGCTTTTAATCATAAAAAATATGCGCTTTATGATGATGGAATTGTTGTTAGGTGTGGCGGTGTTTCAAAAAGCCTAATCAAAGAATGGATAGAACATTCTCATGATGACTTTGAGTTTTTTGTTAAGTGCTTTTTCTCTAATGGTACAGTAGTCCCTGCTATCCGCTCAATACGTAACGAATATAACACAATCTCTATTTATAACGCCAGTACCAAGCTAGAAGTTGGGTCAAAATACTTTGATAGCTACATTTTAGAAAATGAGCAACACATGGAAGAAATAAAGAAAATGGTAAGAGATGAGTTAGCTAATCAAAACGATGACGAATTATTATATATTGAAACCCCCTACGGGTCAATAGGCTCTAATGAAATAATACCAAACGAAGAAATACCAGAAAATCGAAATACACGTGAGTTAATAGGTGAATATCACAATTTTAGACTACATCACGAAACATACTTCCGAGAGTTGCGTTAGGGGTTTCACCCCTTACGAAGCTTTCGATGCGATAGCCCTCGAAAACTTGTTTTCGCCAAGGGCGAACCGCTTGAAAAAGACTTTGAATGACAAGTCTTTTTCTTATTTTTCAATAAATACATTTTTCAAAACGTTCCAGATCATCGGCTTTAATATTTAAGTCAGGTAAACCAAAATTATCTCTTAATGCTAAAACTGTTTCAATTTTAGCAATATCAAAACGTCTTCCATTCAAGCAAGCCCTATAGCCATAAGTGTCATGGTAAAGACAGTCGTATGGATATGTGTTATCTGTAATATTAAAATTGATTTCACTCATTTTTTATCTTGCTCCTTAATAAATTTTAAAATTTTAGGGTCAACAGTTTTTACTGTTTCTTTTTCTTGATCTTTCCCGGTTGTATGTATATCAAGACTATTTTTTAACTTATCAGGTACGGAAACAAATACGCTAACATTTTCAAATATGGAAACAACTTCCATAATTAAATAATAACCCGTAACATAAGTTGTTAAATCTGTTTTAAGATAGCTACTTACCATCATAGAAACAGCAATAATACACCAGATTGAAATTTTTGATAATGCCCCGTGTTTTATTTTTTTGCTTGAAATATTTTTTTGGTCGTAAGCTTTTAAAAATCCAGTTAGAATATCTAAAATATTACAAGCGAGTAAATACTGCATTAGTGTAGTCATAAGTATATACCTCCTTTCATATATATTATAACATAATAATAAAAGACTAGGCTTTTTTTAGCTAGTCTTTTATCTATAAACTATTCCAAATCTCGACAACTTTGGGATAAAGCCTGTTAGCTTCGCTATTTCGGTGAGGTACTGAGCTTCCTACGCTTGCTCTTTCCCAGTACTGGTAGAAGTTTTGAACTCCCTCTTCTACGTATTCTGAATTGACAAGGCATTTTTTTAGAATATCAATGTTTGCGCCGTCACCATTAAAAGCAAATTCCATCTGACCTTTGCACGTCCACCAATCAAGACCCCGTGCATTACAATAGTCAACTAAATCTTTTCCACGTTGTCCCGTCCATTGTCCTAAACCTAGTCCCATATAATGAACGCTTCCAACTCGATAAACGTACTCCCTTAGTGGGTCTTTATACAATCCCTGAAAAGCAGACCAAGACCCGAACACATTTTCCACTGTTGGTTCTTCTTGCCACGTGCCCCTTTCTGTTGTCCCGTCCCAATACATACGACATTCAAAATTTTCAGGGTCTATACCACTTTCAGCCGCAAAGTTTCCAAGCATTCCAGCAATTCCAAACGGGTTAGCATTGGGACAGTATTGTTTGACAATGCGACAAATAAGATTGATTTTTTCATCTTCGGTACTTTCTCCGCCCGTTATCTCTGGGGTTGATGTTGAGGGTGCGTTACCCGACTGGTCAGGTTTTGTGCTATCTATTGCGGTATCGGATACATCTTTTAAAGCATCATTTAAAATGGCTGTTAACTCTTTCAAAGCCTCATCTGATAATTTTAGCCGCCATAAATTCATGCCCCTTGTCAATTTTACTACATTATTAAACATATATTGTTCTGACGCTGTATAGACATTTTGATTGAATAGCTTTTTCATTTTGTCCAAAAAGTCATTTATAATCTCATCAAAGTTCTTTTTGACTTCCTCTTTAGCGTCCGATGGTTGGGTAGGTTCGCTTGGTGTGATTGCTCCCCCTGATCCTTGCGGAACGTCCTCACCCCATCCACTGTCGTCTGATATAAGTGCTCCAATAAAACCCATGCCGCCGCTTTCCGTAAATGCCCCGCTGTTGAAATAGTGGGCGGGGCGTGTTTTGTTTGCGCCGTCTTGTTGCACGACATCGCCTGATGGTGTTCCCCAATCTGCAATTTTAATAGCTACGTGCCCGTAACGCTGTGTTGAACTCTCCCAAAACACAATAGCACCGTTTGGGAGTGTGTTCCAAATCTGTCTACTTTTTGCGTCATCTCTTTGATCACCTGCTACGGTGTGCCACCCGTCCGTGTGGTATGCCCCTGTAGCATAATCATAGTACATATTTTTAGCTTCATCATTTCTCACGTAAGTAGAGAGACCCGCCCCAAGGGCTTGGTTAAGCCCATCAATTAAACCGATACACTGATAACCCCAACCGTTATTATAACCTGTGTTAGTGTCTGCCCATTGCCTAGCTAAATCATAAAAGTCCTTACAAGTTGCCATAGGATACTCCTTTCTCTCATTACTTTAATTATAGCATAATTTTTTGTTATAATAAGATAAGGAGGTATAAAATGAAACTAACACAATTTACCTTATATAAAAATACGTTATTCACAGATATGCAAAATACGGTGCATTTTAATTCTAATAATGAAAGAGATAATTTTTTCAATACTGAATTTACAGGTAGCAACGTTAAAACCTTTGAAACGAATTTTAATTTCAGGCGAGATATGGGAACATTGAAAGTGCCTGAATTGTTTGAAAATTTAATGGGTTTTAATTACTGTAAATTTGTAAATGGTTTTGATAACAAAGTCTATTATGCTTATATCGTTTCTATGAAATATCTAAACGATAATACAACCCAATTGGACATCGTTATTGATACCGTCATGACCTATACCCAAGGCAATATCTTAGAAAATTTACAAAACGTGGAAGTTATCAGACAACACCTACCACAAACTATTATGAATAACAGAATGGATTATCTTAGAAATAATAGTGACACCTTACAAACCTCTTCTATGATGTTTGTTGATAGTACGCTGCTAGGTGGTGCGGTTGTCTTTAGTGATTTTTATTATATTATTCAATCAGCTGTTGTGCTTGATGGTGATATTTCACAATTCGGAACAGAGGACAAACCAAAGATGAGAACCGCAAACGGATCTACATTTGACGGTGTTTCTACACCCATAAACCTATATTTATGTAGTGGCGAGCTTTTAACCGAATGGACTTCAAAAATGTCCGATTATCCTTGGATAATGCAAAACGTTAAAACCATCATAAAAATTCCATCAATTTTAATTGATACCAGTAAATTAGAGACAAAAAACTGTGCGGGTGTTACGATGTGGCGACTAGCTTATAAAAAAGAAAGTGAAAAGCTTGTCTTACCGTTTCAAATTAATGAAAAACGCTTAAGAGAGTTTTTAGGTCTTAGAAGTAATGAAACATATCTTTTACGGGATAATGTTATCAATTGCTATCTAACTGATTTTCGTGGCAATCAACTAAATTTTGAAACAGGTAAAATAGGCGAAAAAAATAACATTGTCTTATCTTGCGTGTTTGGTGTGACAAATGAAATTGACGTGTATTCTGAACATTACGGGGAACGTGATACCAGTCTATCAAAACATGGCTTCTATCGTGATAATCAAATGACAATTACACAATTTGATAACGTGCCTGTAATGATAGACAACTATACTTTAAATAAAGCTAACACCGCTTATTCAAGACAGCTAGAAAATTCAAGACAACTATCTGGTCGAGTGGGAGCAATTACAGGAAAAGACAGTACTCTAAATGATAGACTTTTCAACGCTGTATCGGTTTATTCTAATGTCTTCTCAGGTGGGTTAATGAGTGCGCCCGCAAAAGCTGCAGGACTATTTTCAAATGAATATGAATACTATAGAGACCAAAAAGCCCAATTAAACCAATGGAAAATAACACCGCCTACCATTTCAGAGGGGTCATACTCAAATAGCAATCTTATCAAAACTAATGATTATGGTATTTGGCTCAAAGTGTCAAGAATTAATGATGATGAGCTTAATAATTTAAGAAGTTACTTCGGAAAATTCGGTTTTGAGGCGATGAGTAACGACAACATTATCTATAATGTTAACTCATGGAAGTACTGCAATTGGGTACAATTTCGTGGTAATTACGTGATACCTGACATTGATAGAGAACTGTTTGACGTGCTTAAAACCATCTTCGAGGGTGGGGTACGATTATTTCATTCATACGACTATCTTAAAAATGACTGTGACTTTAAAGATAATCAGCCGAGATAAAAAATAAAAAAATAAAAGACTAGTATAAACTAGTCTTTTATAACACTAAAAACACCCGTAATAAAACGGGTGCTATTGTTAATTAAACAGCAAGGGTGGTTAGCTTTACCCACGGTGTCCATACGAATGTACTTGATGAGTTGTTAGTAATACGATAATAAACATTGTTGTCTAATGCATGATAAGTCTGACTAACAACGTTACCAACACGAATAACAGATAATACTCCATTGCCAGCTACACCAGTAGGGAGGTTTGGTGTGTTGTCAATTGGTTTAGCTGTACACGTATAAGTTAGATTGTTTAAGTCTTCACTGTAGTCATTTAAAGATGTTAGGTAAATACTGTCACCAGTGATAGAAATACCGTCCATGGCGGTCAGTTTGTTTTGTTTTTCTGCTAACAGATTATCAAGTTCACCGCTGTCACCCACCATTTTTTTCCATTCTGTTACCTCACCATTTATAATAAATCTGTAATAAAGTCTGATTTTACCATCCCCAAGACCACTTTCACGGATATAAAACTGAACTTTTATGCTATCAGATGTGTTTATTGTGACGTATGCAGCAGAGTGAGCTTGGTTTCCATCTGGCACTTGGTCTATAGAAAACCCTGTACCCCGAATAACCCCCTCAGGTAAAGTATTAAGGTTAGTTTCAGGTGGTTTTTTTGTTGCTTTAAACATGATTGTTGTTTCATCGGTATTAAATGACGTTGTTAGTCCGTCACCTGTTTTAAGGTTTTCATGCTCCAAAACTTTTTGTGGGTTGGTATCTACGCTTGTTTTTTCAGCTGTACCGTTTGTACCGTATTGAATATTCACGGTGTGACGTGTACTTTCAAGCACTTGTTCTTTTTGAGCGTCATGCTTTGGGTGTAATGTTGCGGTGTTTGTTGTTTTATTGTTGTTAGTAACGGTTAATAGGTCGGTATTATCAGATGAAAGAGTTTTGATATTATCTGTTAGATTATGATACTCTTCGTTTTTCCCTTTTTTTCTGTGAATGTAATTATACTGACCGTCACTTAAAAGGTCGTTAACGTTGTTTGTATCAAAGTCTTGATTGTTGATAGTTTTGACATCTGTAATGCCACGAACGATTTTTTTTGCCATAGTGTTTACCTCCTTTAAATGTATATATCTATTATACCATAAAAGCGTTGCGAGAGTTGCGTTAGGGTTTTACCCCTTACGAACCTTTCCATGCGATAGCCCTCGAAAACTTGTTTTCGCTAAGGGCGAACCGCTTTAAGTTATGCGAATGGGCGTTCTTGTTTCCATTCACCGCCCTGTCTTCGTCTAGTGTGTCCTTTGCCTGCGTGCCCGATTGTTGCGACCTGTTCAGTACCTACATCATTCCAAGTGCCTTGCGTTCTAATGTAAGTTGATAATTTTAACTCTTGGACACTTTTCCATTCGTTATTTTTCCTTAGGGCATTTGGTTTATATGTAGGGATAACATTTGTTACCGTACCGCCAACAAACACTTCACATTCATCTGAAATGACGGCTTCGGATAGCCACCTAAAAGCCTTAATTTCAGGTATATCAATCGAACCATTAGGAGGAACGGTATAACGCCTTGTGGGTTGTGGTGCTACAGCAATATCCCCTGTGTCAAAAGCTGCTGCGATGTCGCTTGATTGTTCCCATGCTACTGTACCATCGCCTTTATAAAAATGTTTGTTAACATTATACCCAACACTTGATGATGACCATGTTGTATGGGCACGGACAGATTGAATGCCACCATAATCAAAACTGATTGATAAATCATCATGAACGGTTACATTTGAAAGAGCCAACTTTGCTTCTATTCGGTACGTTGATACGTGAGTACCTGCGGGATAATAGTTATTATAGGTGATAGCTGTATCACTATCCGATGATATAACACTAGCTAAATCATCACCTTGAATTATCACAGGTCTAATGTTAAATCTTAGGTTTGCCATTTAATCACCCCCGTGCGCCAATTGTGACATCATTTTCAGCTTGTCCATTGTGTGTTCTAATAAGCGTGTTACCGTCTGGAGTGCCACCATAGAGGTTAATGTTACCTGCTGCAATATGATTATTAATATTAAAGTTGTTAATATCGTTACTTGATGCGTTTCCGCCCTCATACAGATTAGTTACGATTTTTTGTAGGGCTGTTTTAAGTTGTGAAATTTCTGTTTTTAGTTTTTTTATTTCAGCGTTATTTGATTGCTTGTAATTATTAAACTCTTGACGTAAATTATCAATAGCCTGCTGTAATTCGTTTTTTACCTGTTCAATTTTTTTGTTTAGTTCCTTGTCCCCGTTAATTCTGTCTTTAATTTCTTTGTTAAGTTTATCTTTTAATGCCTCTAAAATTGGTAGATAATCACTAGCATATAGTCCAGTTGATAAGCAAGAAATAGCGTTGTTTAAAGAATATTGTTTTCCGTCAAAATTAAGTATTTTTTGATAGGTTGATAAAACAACGTCAGCTTTTAGAGTAATAATATCGTGATAAGTATGACACTCGTTCCCCTCATCTATCCAGTCGTTTATTTTAGTCAGGTCAATACATGGGGTGTCTTCTACTTTAATGTTCCTACGTGCGACACGGTTTAAAAGATCAACAATAGATTTGATGAGGTGATTAAAGTTAGAAAGATAATCATAGTAGCTTGGGGCATTCGTATTATAGTCTTTTCTGTCATCATACCATGGCTGCCAATGTCCCTCCAATGTAAATGGATTGTGTGGGGCTAGGTATGGTTTATTTTCGTCAAAGTCTACTTTATTGATATTAGTTTCATTATTAGTATCCATTTTAGTTCCTCCGCTCTTTAGAAAATTTGTGAGAATAGCATTCTGTCAAGCTCGTTAAATAAGTTATCATGAAATGCTTGCAACTCGGAAAGCCTAGTAACATCGTAAGAAATAGCTTCACTTTCTTGTAGTGTGTCTTGAGTGCTGGTGTCACTTGTTCTTGATTTTGAGTGTGCCGTGGTGTCTGCATAGTCGTATGTGTCCTTATCAAGTGAAAGGTCTGTGTTATCCTGTGGGAGAGTAACCTCAAGATTATTATCACGTGAAAGTGTTTCACCTTGAGAATTAGAGTTACCAGTAGTGCTAGAAGATGAATAACCTTGAATATACTTTTCAACATTGATATAATATTCTGTTATAATGTCTTTTATGCCACGGACATAAGCTACTAACTTCCAATTAAAAAGCTCATATGTTTGAAATTTTATTGTACGTGATAAGAAACGTGCTATAAATTCCTGTTCAAAACGCAAACGGCTTGTATCATCTAAAAAGTCAAGCCCATAAAAGATAGTATTTCGACAAACTGTTTTTATTTCTTCATCATAATCTACAACTTTATGGGAAAATTGCAATTCAGGATTGAAATAGGTAATTTGATGATTATCAATAAAATCACTATAAAGTTTATTGTATGTTGTATAAATAACATCATATAACCGTGTTGTCGTTTTCATATTCAAATACCCCCGTCAAGAACCTGGATTTTTTCAAGGCTTGAGAGTTCGCTTGCGATTTCATCTCTATAGCTTGCTTTTAGTTTTGTGTCGTATTTGTCATTGTAGTGTTGTAATTTCTCATTTCTTGCTTGTAAGTAAATGTTTGCGTTTGCTTTTTGGTAGGCTTTATTACTTTCAGCCTCGTACTGTGATACGCCGCTTTCTTTATCAACTGCCAACGATGATAGGCCTAAAATATTGTTAAGCTCTGCTATATTATTTTGATATTCCCTTTTTAACTCGGGTAGGGCGCTTATAATACTTTGTCCCTCATTTATGGATAAAATACTTTCATCTGGGTCAAAAAATTTTGTCGTTTTAATGTATGGTGCGCCATTGTAGAGGTCTTGAGTGATTTGTTCAACATCTTCGTCGTTTGCCTCTGCTCTAATGACTGTTGATATTTTAGCTTGCATATAAATAGAAAAGCGTGACATCGCTATTTCTGCTATGCGTTCGCTATATGTTTCAATGATATTAAAGTCATTTGTTAATTGAATTGGTTTATTCCACAATACAACAAAATTACCCGTATCGTAACCGTCATGATACGTTATTTCTTTATAAAATTTTTCCTTGATTTTATCAGAAATAAAGAAATTGATGTCATCACCAGTTAATGGACGTGTGCCATAAGTTTGTAAATTTGATAGGGTGTTTGATTGGTTGACTGTACCTAAAAGCATTGTACCTTTTTGAGTCTGACCAATCGCCACACCGTACCCTTGTCTTAACCATATTTCAAGTTGAATGGGATCAATGATAACATTTTTATCATTTAACCCCTCATAAGAGATGACACTAGGTAAAAATTCTATATATCTGTTTCTAAAGAACTGATAAAAGTTATTTC
>CALYRM010000068.1 GCA_945482995.1 uncultured Clostridia bacterium
TTCTACATATTAAAATATATTCGCTGTATATATTCATATTATATATATTTGGCAAAAAATAAAAATACACAAATTAATTCAGAAGGTGAGTAATAATGAAAAAAACAAACTTCAAAAATTTCCTTGTTATCCTTTTCACATTAGTTATGGTATTTGTTTTAACGTTGGCGTTCGTTGCTTGTAACGACTCCAATACACAAACTACCAAACCAGAAAAGGAAACTGAAAAAACCACTGATACTTCGATTATCAAAAACGGTAACTTCGCAACCTATACCGGTTCGTCCGCTCCTTATGTTGCAGGCACTTGGAAAACAAGCAGCAGCTCAAGTATAAAGACGAACTTTAAGGGCGTTGTTCACGTTGATGATTTATTCGCAGCCGAAAGCGCCTCTACCAGTTGGTCAAATATATCCAATCCCGGAAAAGCGAATGCGGACGATAAAGACAGTCTAGTTTATATGATTTACAACGTTAAGGAAGACACTTCAACAGTTTATCAAAGCTTTACGACCGCTATCGGTGGCTACTATAAGATAAGCGTTGACTTCAAAGTCGTTGGTGGCGTTGAAGAGCTTAAGGACGGCGTTTATATTACATTCTCAGGCAATGTATACCAAAAGTTCGGTCCTTTCACTCCAAGCGAAAACAATGAATGGAAAACTGCTGTTCTTTACGTTGAATCTTCTTTCGTTGAATCACAAAGTATCACAGTTACTATGTCGTTAGGCGATTCCCAAGCTTCCACAAAGGCTACGGGTTGCGCTTTCTTCGATAACGTAGTTGCTGAAAAGATCCAAAAGTCCGACTACGAAGCTGCTAAGACTGCTCATAATAGTCCAGATTTATCTGCTGCAAGCGAGTCCAAAGAGTTGACAGCGTTCTACTCCATGCTCACTCCGGATGGTGACTTCTTAAACAACATGAGCGTTGCTAACCCTGCTACTCCTAACACATGGACAAAGACGGTTGGTAAAGATAACACAGGTACAACTCTTACTACAAACTACCTAAGCTCAGGTGTTGTAAATGTTGACGAATTCGAAGATTGGAAAACTTTAATCGGTGAAAAGGAAGATGAAGCAAACGTTTCTCCTAAGACTCCTTATCAATATATAAGCGATAAAGGTACGCTCGATACTTTCGATTATGATTTATCTAAGGACAGCAAGGTTTTGTTGATTACAAACTACCCTGCTATCGCAAAAGCTCAATCTAATAGTTCCGCTTATACCGCTGTTGGATACACTGCTAAATCTTCAATGGCTGTTGAACTTGGCACCTATTACGAATTGAAAGTTTGGGTTTATACCGATTTAGTAAACTTCGACTACGAAGCTGAAAACAAGGTTTCCACAGATCCTATCGACTTCGGCGCTCGTATCGTTGTTACCGGTGTAGGCGATCAAAACTATTTCCAAGATATCAACACAAACAAGCAATGGGTTGAATATACCTTCGCTATAATCGGTCACGAATATAGAACCAAGTCCATCGGTTTGGAATTATGGTTAGGTAACGGTGTAGAGGGCGAAAATAATCTCGCTTGCGGTACTGTTTTATTCGACAACGTTAGATTGATTAAGAGAGGAACCTTAACAGATAGCACCAGAGATTCTATCTTAGACCAATACAACAACGTTGCTCAAGCTAACCCTTCAACATACAAGGTTATCGATATTAAATCGTTGAGCGATTCAAGTATGATTGAAAATACAATCAAGAATCCCAACTTTAATACAGTTGATGAAAAAGGTTTGCCTACTGATTGGAATTTATCTATTGTAAACGACGTTAATGCTGAAATTCAAACAGGTAACGATAAGAAAGAAAATCCTGACATTATTGTTGACGTTATCAATACAAAGAACGAACAAGCACATATTGACGCGCAACAATTAACAGAAGAACAAATCAAAAAATATTGGCAAGACAACTATGGTATCGACGCTAATCCAAATGCTCCCTATGAAACATTGGATAATATCTTGATGATTAACAACGTTTCTGCTTCTGCTTATCAAATGAAGCTTCCTGCAAGCTTTGAAGTTTTACCAAACCTACAATATCGTTTAGGTTTGTGGATTAAGACCGTAGGTATCAAGGAAGGGACAGGTGCAACTATTACATTAATGAATGAAACCGATGATTCTGCAATGGCTACATTCAAAACTGTTAATACTGCTAACTACGAAAATGAAATTACAAATGGTTATGCCGAATATGTATTCTACGTACAAGGTTCTAACTTCATATCTTCTGATTTAAACGGCGATAAGGTTACTGCTAACTTGACGCTTAAAATGGGCGATGGTAATGCATTCGATTCTTCTGCATTTGTTTCGGGGGCAATCTTTATTGCAAACGTAAACCTCGAACAAGTAACTTATGACGAGTACAAGAAAGCGTCCTCTTCTAGTAACGATTATGTTAAGACAAAAAGCTTAGCTACATCTCAAGGTACAGTTTCAAACGGTAGTTTCAACTCATTCGAATATGACGAGAATAAGATTGATCCTGTTACAGGTTTACAAACAGATTTCTTAAAGCCATCTAACTGGACTTTAAACAGCGGACTAAACAAAGACGACGTTAAAACCGGTGTTGTGAACACAAATCACACCGCATTCGTCAATTCTACTTTTGGTAGTGGATATAATATTTATACCGCTTTCGCATCAGCCGACATCACAAGGCCTATCGACTTTGGTAAGCCAAACGTATTAGCTATTAACGTTATCAATCCTATTAAGTCTTCACTAGTTTATTCTTCAAGCTCTATATCACTAAGCAAAGAAAGCTATTACATCTTCAAGCTCTATGGTATGGTAGATGGTGTAAAGGCACAAGTTGCTCTTGAAGCAAACAATAATACCGTACCTATGTATTATACATTAGGCGATCACAACGGCTTATGGGAAGAAATGGTTTTCGTTGTTAAGACAGGTTCATTAGCTGCTCCAAGCATCACAATCAAACTTTACGTTGGCGACTACAAAACAGATAACGAAACCAAATATGAAGAAGGAAACGAACCAAAATACAGCGGTAAGATATTCTTCGATAGCTTCACCTATTACACTATTGACTCAGCTAAATATGAAGAATTAGCTGCAACAGTTGGCAATTCAAGCTATACAGTTGATACTTTCAACACAACTGCTAAGCCAACAACAGTTACAGGTCCATCAAGCTCTATGTGGACAGGTTCCGGCGAAAAGAACTCATCCTCTTCAAACCGTGCTAACGAAGAAAATATGCAATATGCAGGTATCATCGTTAAAGGTAGCTCTGAACCCGACACATTCAAGAAGACTGAAGACGTTAAAGTTAAAGATCCCGAATCAGGTGAAGAAAAGACCGAGGTTCAAACCATTGAAGGTAGTGTATTAACCAATGAACAAATTTGGATAAACGATGACACCGCCTTTATAATGATTAACAACCAAAAAGCTAGCTACTATTCTTACAAGAACAAGTCTAGTATTTCTCTTGACGCTAAGAGCTACTACAAGCTAACAATTGACGCAAGAACGCTGGGAATTAAAGAAGGCGAATATGCAATCGTTAAGGTTGAAAATTCAAATGATACATTTGAAATCAAAGTAAATACCGAATATGCGCCTAAACTTGACGCAAACGGCAAGATTGTTTATGACACTGACGGCAAGATTGTTTACGAAAAAACAGCTTCAAGCGATTGGACAACATACACATTCTATTTCAAGACTGCTGAATCAAGCAAAATGTCAAGCGTTTACGTTTCCATGATTCTTGGTAAGTCCGATGCAAAAGTACAAGGTACTGCATTCTTTGATAACGTATCATTAACCAAACTTGACAACGACACAGAGTTCAAGACTGCTTACGCTTCAATCTATAAGGTTGACGAAGACGGTAATGCTCTTGTTGACGAAGACGGAAAATATATTGAGGCTGAAAACGCTGATAAGTATTTGTTAACAAACAGAGTAATTAGAGCAGACGACGCAAAGAAAGACGAAGAAGAAAAGCCAGATGATGAAGCTAATCCAGATAAGGGTAACAACTTGACATGGCTCTACATCTCATCTATCGTTATTGCTGCTGTAATGATTGTCGTAATTGCTGTATGGCTAATCAAAAAGTATGTTCCAAAGAATCTCTTTAAGCGTAAGAAAGTTGCTTCTTATTCAAGAAAAGAAGAAAAGGATGACAAGAAGTCAAATGGCAACAAGTCAGATAATGACGAGTTTAAAGACTAATAAATAATCAAAAATAAAAAGGGTGTACCGATTTAGGTACGCCCTTTTTTTAATAGTGTTGCGTAGCAAATGTATTAAATCTACAACATTCAATTATAGATTCTTTGATTTGTGTGGTGCTTAGATATATTCCTTATAGTGCGATTTGTTGTTGTTTAGTTGTTTTATCCTTAAAATTTACTTCTTACTTTGGTAAAGTCGGGGATAATGTTTATAAATAAAAATTTTTTGATTTTTAATATAAGTCTTAAAACATAAATACTTTTTTTCAAGGATTATTTATAATTTGTCCCAAAGTATTAATGCTGGTAGAATGTTCGCCTAGGCGAAATTACCTAAATCGTTTTGTGCCTTGTTTTGGAGATGTCTCCAATTCGGTCGACATGATAAAACAAGGATTAGATCCTTACGACTTCGCTACACAACGCTTTCAGGATGACAAAACAAGGATGAGATTCTTCGACTACGCTTTCAGAATGACAGCAGAGCCGTCAATTCACCTTCGACTTCGTTGCACTGCGCTCAGAATGACAGAGTAGATGAGATTCCTCCACTTCGGTCGGAATGACGCAGGCAGGTTAAGGATGGCGAAAGCGGATGAGGTCCCTCGAACAACGCTTTCAGGATGACAATTAATATATTCAGACTGTCAATTAATAGGATCGAGTTGAGATCGCAAAAAAATAAAAAATAATATTTAGTAGTAAAACTTTTTCCCCGCTATAATCGTTCCTCTACTATTTATCTCATTTATACTTAATTTTGTTTTGCGTGAAATGGATAGGATTGTATCGTTTTCTTTGACTATATATTCATTTTCCCTATTTATGAAAAAATACATATTCTCTTTCGGTCTATATCCGTTAAGCTCTATGATTTTTTCGACGCTAAGCGCCGATATTTTAGCAATATATTCTAACGTTTCGCCTTCAGATAATTTCAAAATCATATAGTAATACATATGACAACGTTTGCATATCTATTACTACACTATGAAAAACAGTATTAGAAATAAAGCGTTAATGGTTATGATTTTTTCGGTAGCCACTAGATTAATATCTTTTCTATTTAAAATATATCTTTCAAGGGAATTTGGCGCTGAATTAATTGGATTATTTTCAATGGCAGTTGCAGTGTTTGGTTTATTAACAATGATTTCTTCGTCCGGAATACCGTTGACAGTTTCAAGACAAGTTGCAGAAACTAACAAAATCAAGGACGACAAAGCATACGGGATAGTATCAAGCGGACTCATTGTATCACTTGTTATAAATGTTATTGTAATCGGTCTATTTGTTTTTTTTAGAAAGCCTATTCTTTCACTATTGGCGGATGAAAGAGCGGAAAAATTATGCCTTATTATTCTTCCTGCAACCTTTTCAACCTGCGTTTACAACGTCATTCGCGCCTACTTTATGGGAAGAAAGAAGTATTTAACATATTCGGTAACCGAATTAGTTGAAGAGATACTTAATGTTGTAATTGTTCTCGTGTTGGTTTCGGGTGTAGTATTCACAATAGATAAAACTAAAATTTTAACAATAACTTTTACAGTTGCCGATATACTATGCTTTATTTTAATTGTGGCACTTTATTTTGCAGGGAAAAACAAACTTCAAAAGCCGTATAAATGTAAAGAGCTAATAAAAAGCAGCACACCTATTACTTTAATGCGTTTATTTGCATCTCTAGCAACTACGTTTACCGCTATTATGTTACCGAATAGACTTGTTTTAAGCGGTATGTCGATAGAATTTGCAACAGCGGAATTTGGCAGAGCAACGGGTATGGCATACCCTCTATTGTTTGCCCCACTCGCTATCACTTCGGCACTTTCTGTTGTGCTACTCCCTGAAATTGCAGAATTGAATGCGTCAAACGACTATAAATCTATATCTTACAAACTCGATAAAAGCATGAATATCTCTTATGCAATTTCCGCGCTATTCTTTATTATATACTTTTCTATCGGTGATGAACTTTGTTTATTCCTA
This sequence comes from uncultured Clostridia bacterium, assembly GCA_945482995.1. Lineage (GTDB taxonomy): Bacteria > Bacillota > Clostridia > Christensenellales > CAG-1252 > RUG14300. The sequence continues at coordinate 6,239 of CALYRM010000068.1, forward strand.
TTTAAGGACGCAAGAGCAGGAAGATTCTTAACATTTGCATCGGGTATGGTTTTGTTGATTTCGCTGTGTCAACTTACAACAACTTCTCTTAATTCCATAGGAAAAGAAAGGATTTGTTTCTTAAATAACACAATCGGACTTGCCGCTTTTATTGCATGTCTATATGTATTACCAAAATATATCGGTATTTTAGCCTTAGCGGTCGGTCAAACGCTTCTATACTTAATTACGTTTTTACTCAACAACATAGTACTATGCAAGCTCAAAATTACTACGCTCAATTATTATAAACCGCTGTTCATTATTTCGATTTATGCTCTTATCATAGCATTAGGCGTCAAGTATTTTAAGCTTCTGTTAAGAGGACTACCTACAAGTGTAGTGGTTATTATTTCGGGAATTATTGTTGTAGTTAGCTATTTCCTATTTTTATTTACTATAAAATCATATAGAAACAACATAATATCGATAGTAAAAAACACTATTACTAAACTAAAATTATTTAAAGGAAAAGGTAGTAAAAGACATTGAATCGCGACGGGTTATATGTTATAATAATCAATAGACGAATAATCCGTCGAGGGAGATTGTTACAATGTACTCAAAAACTATTACTTTTTTTTCATTGCAGTGCAATTTAGCCGATTTTTTGGTATTTTGGCTATTTATCGCAATTAGTATATTGGCTATCGTTTCAATAATCTATTGTAGTATTCGTTTGGCAAAACTTAACAAACAAATTAAAAGAAAAGATAAACCAAGTTTCAAAGAGGTATTTAGACAAAATCTGAAAAATCTTTTCGGTAAAAAGCCTAATACAAAAAAAGATGTTGCAATAAAAGCAACTGTTAGGATTACATATACAGCCCTTTTGACTGCGCTTGCAACGGTATTTAACATTGTTACATTTTATCCAGTCAAATATTTCTCTCTCTCGTTTACAGCGATTCCATGCTTTATTGCAGGAATTATGTTAGGACCGATAAGCGGTTTTACCGTTGGATTTTTGGGCGATTTTATTGGATTCTTAATTGCGCCCCCGGGACCTTATATGCCAATGGTAGGAATTGCAAGCGGACTTATGGGCTTTATTCCCGGAATGGTATTCTTACTTTTCAAATTCCACCCACATTTAAAAATATTTATTTCGTATATTCTATGCTTGATAATCTGCACGGCAGGACTAAACACATTAAATATTTGGTTAGTTTATTCGGCAGGCAAAACAACATTTTTGAGTTATCTATTACTTAGGTTGCCTTTCCAAGTTGCAGTTACTGTTATAAATATGGTATTGACTATTTTGCTTTATATGTGTTTAGTTAAAGTAAAAGTCATTAAAAAAGTAACGTACAAAAAAGCTGTAGGTAAAGCGTAAAGTATTTACCTACAGTTTTTTTAACGTGCAATCCATAGTGTTATCCTTAACCTCACCGTCATTAAGAATGAAAATATGTATGGTTCATGATAACATATAAATGCTTACTTTCGGTTTAAGAAAAAGAAGCCAATGGTGTTGGCTTCTTTTTGTTTGCTTTTATCTATTGAATTTCGATAACAATGCCTTTAATGAGTCATTGTATGGAACGTCTTTTTTCTTGTCCTGTTGTTTATCTTGTTTGCGTTGTTTAGCGGAATTCGTCCCAGTTTTCATTGATAAGGAAATCTTTTGTTTTGCTAAATCAACACCAATTACCCTAACTTGTACTTTATCGCCAACCTTTACCACGTCAAACGCAGAAGTGATAAAGTTATCGGATAATTCTGATATATGTACCAAACCGTCCTGGTGTACGCCTATATCTACAAATGCACCGAATGCGACTACATTTCTAACTGTGCCGTCAAGTATCATTCCGATTTCTAAATCTTCAATACTTAACAAATCCTTTCTTAGGGTTGGCTTTGGTAAGGTATCACGGATATCTCTGCCCGGCTTCATTAATTCTTGAATGATATCCTCTAAGGTGTATATACCTAATTCGGAATCAATGGATAATTTATTAAATCCATACGCTTTCACTCTATCTCTAATATCCTTTAAGCCTTTTGCAACGTCTTCATCTTGGTATCCTAATAATTTAAGTAACTTTGTTACATATGGATATGACTCGGGGTGAACGCCGGTATTATCTAAAATATTTTTACTGTCTCTTATTCTTAAAAAGCCGGCACATTGTTCATATGACTTTGGACCAAGCCTTGGAACATTCAAAAGCTCTTCTCTTGTCCTAAAAGGTTTTTTGCTTCTATATTCAACAATGCTATTTGCAGTCGATTTGGATAAGCCCGAAACGTAGCTAAGCAAACTTGCAGACGCTGTGTTTAAATCTACGCCGACTTTGTTTACACAATCTTCTACAACCCCATTCAACACTTCAGTCAAACGTTTTTCAGGCATATCGTGTTGATATTCACCTACTCCTATGCTTTTTACGTCTATCTTGATTAACTCTGCCAAGGGATCTTGTAAACGTCTTGCAATGGATATTGCCGAACGAATTGACACGTCATATTCGGGAAACTCGGCTGCTCCAAGTTTGGATGCGGAATACACGCTCGCGCCTGCTTCATTTACAATTGCATATTCAAGAGGCGTTGGGCATTTCTTAATCAAATCCGAAACAAAAATTTCGGTTTCTTTGCTTGCGGTACCATTTCCAATTGCAATAACCGTTACCTTGTGGCGCTTGATAAGGTCTAAAAGAATTATAGCTGCTTCGTCAGTTTTGTTTTGTGGAGGAGTAGGATAGACAACGCCCTTAGCCAAAACGTCTCCGTTTTCGTTAATAACGGCAACCTTGCAACCTGTTCTATAAGCAGGATCTAACGCCAAAATAACTCTATTATGAAGGGGCGGTTGAAGCAATAACGGTTTAAGATTTCGTTCAAATGTGTGAATAGCCTCTTCGCTTGCTCTTTCAAATAATGTCTTTAATAGTTCTCTTTCAAGGGACGGGAATAATAATCTCTTATAGCTATCGTCTATGGCAATCTGAACTAAACGTGCCGTTGTTGACTTATTGTCGATATATTTTTCTTCGATTATATCGTATATATCGTTTTGATCGACCTCAATTTTTACCGAAAGTTTCTTTTCCTTTTCACCTCTATTTATTGCCAAAACTCTATGTGATGGAATGGTTTTAACTTTTTCGGAATAATCGTAGTACATATCATAGGTCTTGTCCTCAGACGGTATCTCTAGAGTATGAATAGTAGCATTTTCCAAAAAATACTCTCTTAATTTCTTACGTAACTCGGCGTCATCGGAAATTCTTTCGGCAATAATATCGTTTGCACCTGTCAAAGCGTCTGTCAATGTCAAAACTCCATTTTCTTCATTGATAAAGCTTTGAGCATAAGCTGTTATGTCCCCTCTATTGCACTCCATTATCTTATCTGCAAGCTCGGATAAGCCTTTCGCTATAGCGATGCCTGCTTTTGTTGTCTTTTTCTGCTTATATGGACGATATATATCTTCAACCTCTGCCATAGTGAGAGCTAAGTTGATTGCATTTTGCAATTCATCCGTCATTTTGTTTTGTTCAGTAATTGACTTGCTTATTTCCGCTTTTCTTTCATCAAGATTCTTTAAATATGTAAGTCGATCCGAAACCTCTCTCAATACTTGATCGTCTATCGAACCTGTCATTTCTTTTCTATATCTTGCGATAAAAGGTAGAGTATTCCCCTCGTCAATTAACGATATAACGTTTTTAACGTGATGCTCTTGTAAACCAAATTCTTTAGACAAAATTACTGAATAATCCATTATGTTCTCCTTGTTTTAGAATTGACAAATAAATTATAATATAATATAATAGAAATATCAAGAGATTTTGCGAAAGTCGCTCAATGGTAGAGCGTCGGCTTCCCAAGCCGATTCCCGCGGGTTCGATTCCCGTCTTTCGCTCCAAAAAATACTGCAGAAAAGGATAAATTTTCTGCAGTATTTTTTTATCCAAGTCGCAGACTTGGTATATCATCACCGCAC
>CALYRM010000069.1 GCA_945482995.1 uncultured Clostridia bacterium
TGCCGATATCCTTCAGCGCCGCTTCTCCGGCGGAACATATTTTTTGTGGAAAAATTTACTACAAAAAACAATTCTACAAATACATTGTAATTATACACGATATTTTATTTTTTGTAAATATTTTTATTATAAATGTTTATATTATTTAGTAATAATTACTTGTAACGAATCAAAGAATTTGATTAGGATTAAAGGGATCATAAGTATAAGCAATAAAAAAGCACTTTGCATATAAAAAGCATTGTGCTTATAAAAAGATTTCTCGACTACCCTCAAAATGACAAGGCTATAAACCTAATTCGAGGTATTAAAACCGATTATCTACATCGACAAATTCGGGAGTCGCACTTTTATGATAAATACTTGTCAATAGCTTTTGCTGCGGTTTTGCCTGCTCCCATAGCAAGTATTACGGTTGCGGCTCCGGTCACTGCGTCTCCGCCTGCATATACGCCTTCTCTTGAAGTTAAGCCTGTTTCACTTTCAACTATTATTCCGCCGCGCCTGTTGACTTCTAAACCCTCGGTCGTAGAAGATATTAGTGGATTTGGGCTTGTGCCTATCGCCATAATTACTGCGTCAACCGGTATCACAAATTCGGAATTTGCTATTGGAACGGGACTTCTCCTACCCGAAGTGTCAACTTCTCCTAGTTCCATTTTTATACACTCGATTCCTATCACACTACCGTTTTTTGGATCGCGTTTATCGTCTTTATTTTTATATCCCAATATTCTTACGGGATTAGTCAACAGCTTAAATTCAACGCCCTCTTCTATTGCATGCTCGATTTCTTCTTTTCTTGCGGGTAATTCTTCAATCGAACGCCTATAAACTATATAAACATGCTCTGCACCAAGTCTTAATGCGGTACGTGCGGAATCCATTGCAACGTTGCCACCGCCTACAACCGCCACCGTTTTTGATTTCAAAATCGGAGTCGAAGAGTTAGGCAAGTAAGCTTTCATAAGGTTGTTTCTCGTTAAGAATTCGTTTGCGGAATATACTTGTTTTAAATTTTCGCCGTCTATTCCCATAAACCTAGGCAAGCCTGCACCCGAGCCTATAAAGACTGCGTTATAGCCCATTTCAAATAATTCGTCAATAGTTAGTGTTTTTCCAATTACAACGTTAGTTTGAATGTCTACTCCGATCCGTTTCAAGTTCTCAATTTCTTTTTCAACTATTGCTTTGGGAAGTCTAAATTCGGGGATTCCATACACCAAAACTCCGCCTGCAACGTGAAGCGCCTCGAATATCGTAACTTGATAGCCTTTCTTTTGAAGGTCGCCCGCAGCGGTCAATCCACTTGGTCCCGATCCTATTACAGCCACTTTCTTGCCGTTTTTAGTTATTTGTATTTTTTTCTTTTCATCAAGTGCGTTGTGTAAATCCGCTACATATCTTTCAAGTCTGCCGATTGCAACGGCTTCGCCCTTTATTCCACGCACACACTTTGCTTCACATTGAGTTTCTTGCGGACAAACTCTACCGCAAACTGCAGGCAAACTTGACGATTTCGAAATTATTTTATATGCTTCATCAATTTTCCCTACCTTGATTTTATCAATAAAGTTAGGAATCTCTATACCGATAGGACATCCTGTTACACATGGCGGATTTTTACAGTTTAAGCATCTTTCCGCCTCTAATCGTGCTAGTTCTTCGCTATAACCTAACGCAACCTCTTCAAAACTTTTTGTTCTAATTTCGGGTGCTAAAAGTGGCATATCATTTTTTTTCATACTCATATTTGCCATAGTTATTCCACTCCTTTTTTAAATAAGTTACAGCTTGCATCTCTAGCTGTCGATTCAAATTCCTTATAAGTAGAATTTCTTTCCATAGCAGCGTCAAAGTCTACTTCGTACCCGTTAAAATCGGGTCCGTCAACGCAAGCAAATTTGATTTTGCCACCTACCATCAATCTACAACCGCCACACATTCCCGTGCCGTCTATCATTATAGGATTCATTGAAACGGTTGTCTTTATATTGTACGCCTTCGCTGTTTCAACGACAAATTTCATCATTATCAACGGCCCTATTGCAAAGATTTCATCATATACGGCACCATTTTCTATATTCTTTTTTAAAGCCTCGGTAACTAAGCCTTTTTCGCCGTACGAACCGTCATCGGTCATTATTTTAAGATTATCCGAACAATTTTTAAATTCGTTCTCTAAAATAACCAACTCTTTATTTCTAAAACCGATAATAGTGTCAACAATTGCACCCTTTTCGTGTAAAGCCTTAGCAATAGGCATTGCGATAGCGCTACCTACGCCACCGCCTATTACACAAGCCCTTTTGATGCCGTCAAGATTAGTCGGTTTTCCAAGCGGACCTACAAAATCCTGGAGAGAATCGCCGATATTTAACGTATTCAACTTAATAGTTGTTGCGCCGACAATTTGAAAAATAATTTTTACCGTACCTGCGTTTTTGTCGGTTGCAGCTACAGTAAGTGGGATTCTTTCGCCCTCACTATCAACTCTCAATATGATAAATTGACCTGCTTTTGCCTTGGCTGCGACTAACGGTGCATATATGACCATTTCGGTAACTGTGGAATTTAGCGTTTTCTTGTTAATGATTGTATACTTCTTCATTTTTTATCCTTCTTATTTTGAATAAAATGGTTTTGTTAATGTGTATTTGTCTAATTGTCATTAAGGCTGTTCGTATGCTTCGCTACGGGGCGGTGCTTATATAGAGATTATTCGAACATCGCTTGCAGAATGGCGAACAAGGATGTATCACGTTAACGACAGCACATGTATTAAGTGTAATCTATGTTGCCCCCTTATGTCAAAGTATTTTCTAAAATAAGAGTAACGACATATTTTTATTATATCATATTATAGCATAAGGGGGAAAGTTAAAAATGAATATATCGACAATAAAATGGAAATGTCTGGATAAGTTGCCCGAGGTGGAAATAATTACACCCAACATTAGAGACGCAGTGCTTCTTCAAAACAATTACGCAGGATGCGTCAGCGAAACGACAGCTGTAATGACATATATGTATCAAAGCTATGTAATTAAGCCTTTCGACGACGAAATAGCAACACTATTCGAAAAAATAGCAATTCAAGAAATGCATCATCACGACGCACTTGGTAATTGTATCACGGCACTTGGTGGCAATCCAATAATTGCAAGCGGGGGAAGATACTGGACAGGTAAAAACGTGTACTATTCAACAAATCTAAAAGAAATGTTGATTTCAAATATAGAAAGCGAACAACAAGCCATTGACGGCTATCGTTATACGATTGACAAGCTAAACACTCCGTGTATCGCTGTTCTTCTCGAAGCAATTATCGATGACGAAAAAATACATATTCAAGCCTTTAAAGAGATTCTCGAATACATAACGTTTTGGAAATAGTACACAGCTGTAAAAGGTACTGCGTTCCTTTTTCAGCAGAATGTGCAATGCAAAGTTGAATGGCATTTTCTTTCTAACAATTCGGGAAGGAATCGCTTATACGATGAAATCCGCATGTCAGTGGGGTTTGGATTCTTTGATTATGTGTAATGTGCTTAATCAAAAAAACCGCCGAAAATAATTCTCGGCGGTTTTATTAGTTTGAATTAAAAGACTAGAGAAGTTCAGCAAAGTACTTAATTGTACGTACCATTTGGCTGGTGTAGCTGTTCTCATTGTCATACCAAGAAACAACTTGTACTTGATATGTGTCGTCATCAATCTTTTGAACCATTGTTTGTGTAGCGTCAAACAATGAACCATATGTCATACCGATAACGTCGGAAGAAACGATTTCGTCTGTGTTGTAGCCGAAAGATTCGTTTGAAGCAGCTTGCATTGCAGCATTAACGCTTTCCTTGGTGACATCTTTGCCCTTAACTACAGCAACCAAAATTGTGGTTGAACCTGTAGGTGTAGGAACTCTTTGTGCAGAACCAATAAGCTTGCCGTTTAACTCTGGGATAACAAGACCGATTGCCTTAGCAGCGCCTGTTGAGTTAGGAACAATGTTCAAAGCACCTGCACGGCTTCTTCTTAAATCACCCTTACGTTGTGGACCGTCAAGAATCATTTGGTCGCCTGTGTAAGCGTGTACAGTTGTCATGATACCGCTTTGGATAGGTGCATAGTCATTTAAAGCCTTAGCCATAGGTGCTAAACAGTTGGTTGTACAAGAAGCAGCAGAAATGATGTTGTCTTCGCTTGTCAATGTTGTGTGGTTTACATTGTATACGATTGTAGGAAGGTCATTGCCTGCAGGAGCAGAAATAACAACTTTCTTTGCACCGGCATTGATGTGTGCTTGTGCCTTAGCCTTAGATGTATAGAAACCTGTGCACTCTAAAACTACGTCAACTCTCAATTTTTTCCAAGGACAGTTGTTAGCGTCTTTTTCTGCATAGATTTTAATTGTCTTTCCGTCAACTGTGATTGTACCTTCGTCATTGTTAGCGGTTACGTCGTGCTTGTAGCTACCTTGAGCTGAATCATATTTCAAAAGATGAGCAAGCATTTTTGGGCTTGTCAAGTCGTTGATTGCAACTACTGTGTATCCCTTAGCACCGAACATTTGTCTGAAAGCTAAACGACCAATTCTACCAAAACCGTTAATAGCAACTCTTACGTTTTTAGCCATTTTGTATAATCCTCCAATAATTAATGTTAAAATTTATTTTGGACTGATAGTCCAATAGTATTGTATAATAGTCCTTGCATTTTTGCAAGTATTTATTGTTATTTTTAAATATTATGCCTTTCCTGCGCAACCCAATACGTCAACAAGCTTATGTCTTACCAATTCCTTGATGTTTGCTCTTGCAGGCTTCAAATACTCTCTTGGGTCAAACTTATCCGGATGCTCGTCAAAGAATTTACGAATTGTACCTGTCATAGCAAGTCTAAGGTCGGAATCAATATTGATTTTGCAAACTGCACTTCTTGCAGCTTCTCTCAATTGATCTTCGGGAACGCCGATAGCACCGGGCATTTTACCGCCGTGAGTATTAATCATTTCTACATACTCTTGTGGAACTGAAGATGAACCGTGCAAAACGATTGGGAATCCTGGCAATCTCTTTGTGACTTCCTCTAAGATGTCAAAACGAAGTTGTGGTTTTGTACCCGGTTTGAATTTGTATGCGCCGTGAGATGTGCCGATTGCAATAGCCAACGAGTCAACACCTGTTCTTGTAACAAAGTCTTCAACTTCTTCTGGACGAGTATATGATGCTGAGCCGTCTGCGACCTTAACTTCGTCTTCGATACCGGCCAATGTACCAAGTTCGCCCTCAACTACAACTCCGTGTGCGTGTGCATACTCAACAACTTTCTTGGTAAGTGCAACGTTCTCTTCGTATGGTAGACTTGAACCGTCAATCATAACAGACGTGAATCCACCGTCAATACAAGCTTTACATGTTTCAAAGTCAGGACCATGGTCAAGGTGTAGAGCGATAGGTATTTCAGGACATTCCTTTACTGCAGCTTCTACAAGCTTTACCAAATATGTGTGATTAGCATAAGCTCTTGCGCCCTTAGAAACTTGCAAAATAACAGGAGCTTTTTCTTCCTTACATGCTTCTGTGATAGCTTGAACAATTTCCATATTGTTTACGTTAAAAGCGCCGATTGCATAACCGCCTTCATATGCTTTTTTAAACATTTCTTTAGTTGTAACTAATGGCATAGTTATTACCTCCGCAATATATAATTTTTCCATTTATTAGTGTATCACAACAATTTCTATTTATCAAGTATTTTTTTAGTTTTTGCGGTTGGTAAGGATTAAATTATGGCTAATTAACAATAAATTCAATTATCAACTATAAAACATCATTCTGCGTCAATACATTGACTTTTATTAGATATATCCAATTCGGTCGACATGACGGAAGCGAATGAAGTCCTTCGCCACCCATCATGATGACAACCTAAAGGCTTTCATTGCTCTTTTTCACACCTTTGACTTCCAATGCAATTTTGGTAAATGATTTGCTCGAAAATAGAATTACACCTACTACGATAGAAATTAATGCGTCGGGCAATACGTATGAAACGTTGTATACTAGACTATATAGGTAAATCGAGTTAAATTCTTCAAGTCCGAATGAACCAAATGCGAAAGCACCTGAAAAGAAATGTGACATAAATCTCAACAAGCCTGCTGTTATACCACCAAGTAAGAACTTAACGTTATGGTATTTTATGTTGAGTTTAGCAAAGCAGCCGCTCAAGCCAAAGCAAGCAAACGCCAACATATAATCAAGCATAAATTGTGCAGGGTGCAATATCCAAGGATCTTGAACGGCTTGCAATAAGCCCATCACTGCCCCTAAAATAATACCTTTTTTAGTACCGAATATATATGCATAAAGCATTATCGGAAGCATAGAAGCAAGCGTAATAGAACCACCCATTGGCATTTTGAGAATTCTTACGTAGCTCAAAGCAAAGCTCAATCCACCCAAAACCCCCGCATAAGCTAGCGATTTTGTATCAAAGTCCAAGCCCTTTTCTTTATCTGTAAAAATAGCAACTAACACTATTATAACTAATATCCCGACTGCGCCGAGCCATAGCCCCAATGTATTGACGTTTTCGGCTTCAATCCAATTCAATTCGAGTGAAGCACCTGATTCGTAATAGATAGACAAGCATACAATCACGGCAATAATAGATAGCAACAATGCAATACCCGATACTATTTTTACTATCTTGTTGGGCTTTAAAATAATGGCGATTATCGAAGCAACAAGAGTTACACAAAATACAATCATCGGTACGTAAAGTAACGGCAAAAGATTTAGTTCTTTAGCTTCTTTTCCGTTGAATACCAAAAACGTTGCGATTATTCCGACAACCAAAACAGCGCATACAGCAGATAAAACGATTTTAGCAACTTTTCTTTGCTTTTCGCCTTTAACTGCAAATAGGCATACGATAACAGCGACTATATATGCAATGATTGCCCAAAGGAAAACGCCTCTTGCAATATTCTCTGCACTGTCAAAGTTGGTAAAATACTGTGTTAGTTCGTTTGATAACAATAAATTTTTCATTCTTCAGTTTCTCCTTTTAATCAATGTTCCCCAAAATAAAAAGCCTGCCGCTTGCATAAAAATAGCGGACAGACTCCAATCCCTACGCAAGCATTATCTTACAGGTTCAACGGGTATAATCTCAGCCATACGGCACCCCGATTAAGTTTTGTTTTATTTTAGCACAGAGGTAATTGAAATGTCAATTGTTTTGTTAGGTTATTAGGTGCACTATATAATGTGCAATTGACTAATGGCAAAAAAAATCGCAACGGTAGCCCGTTACGATTTTTAAATTTTAAAGTATTTACTATTTAAATCTCTTACGATTTCTATTGTATGTGGTGTGAAGTAGTTCGTGTGCCTTATGTGAATTTGGCTTGCCTAAGTATTCGTCATACAATTGAATGATTTGTGGATTCTTATGGGATACTCTAATCTTGCACATTTCGTCTTCACGATACAATGCGTCTGCTCTCTTAGCTTTATAAGTATCTAAGATATCGTCGTCCTCGTTTGGTAAGAAGCAAGGTTTTACATATGGTTGACCGCCACCGGCTACACAACCGCCGGGACAACCCATAATCTCAATGAATGTATATTCGCTCTTGCCTTCTCTAATTTGGTCAAGCAATACTTTCGCATTCTTCATTCCGTGAGCAACTGCAACCTTGATATCCATACCGTTTACATTGTAGCTAGCTTCCTTAATGCCGTCTAAACCACGAACGTCGGTGAACTCAGGTTTTTCAACTTCTTTACCTGTTAGGCTAGCAACGGCTGTTCTTAAAGCAGCTTCCATAACGCCGCCGGTTGCGCCGAAGATAACGCCTGCGCCCGAATAATCGCTAACAATATCGTTATCAAACTCTTCGTCGGGTAGCCTATTAAACTTGATGCCTGAACGCCTAATAAGCTTAGCCAATTCTCTCGTTGTCAATACAGCGTCAACGTCTTTCATGCCGTCATGTCCCATATCGTCTCTTTCTTTTTCGAATTTCTTAGCTACGCATGGCATAACGGATACTACAAACATATTCTTTGGATCAATGCCGATTTTTTCAGCATAGTAGCTCTTCAAGATAGCGCCGAACATTTCGTGTGGTGATTTACAAGAAGATAGATGGTCTATTAAATCTCCATAATAGTATTCAGCATAGTTTACCCAACCGGGAGAACAAGAGGTTATCATAGGAAGCACGCCACCGTTCTTAACTCTGTCTAAAAGCTCGTGAGCTTCTTCCATAATTGTCAAGTCTGCGCCAAAGTTTGTATCAAATACTTTCTTAAAGCCCAAACGACGTAATGCTGCAACCATTTTGCCTGTTACTAATGAACCAATAGGCATATCGAATTCTTCGCCGAGTGCTGCACGAACCGCAGGAGCGGTTTGAACAACTACGTATTTTCCGTCACGGAAAGCTTGGTCAACCTTGTCGATTTCAGATACTTCCATCAAAGCGCCTGTTGGACAAACTGACGTGCATTGTCCGCATAAGATACATGGAACGTCTTGGAAACTTCTATTTTCAGCAGGAGCAACGATTGTCTTGAATCCTCTCTTTTCAAAGCCTAAAATAGATAGTCCGTGTGCATTTTTGCAACGCTCGATACATCTACCGCAAAGAATACATTTGCTTGTATCTCTCTTGATACTTGGTGTAAGATTATCGATTGTGGTTGGGGTTTTTGCGCCCTCGTATAAACCTTCTCTTGCACCGGTCAAGATAGCAACGTGAAGAAGCTCGCACTTGCCGTTCTTTTCGCATTCTTGACAGTTTCTATTGTGGTTACTCAACAACAATTCAACTGATGTGCGTCTTGCCTCTGTTGCCTTTGGTGAAGAAATGGTGATTTCCATTCCCTCTGCAACAGGATATACACAGCTTGCTACCAAGCCTCTTGCGCCTGTAGCTTCTACCAAACATACACGGCACGAGCCTCTTGAACATTCACCATGGTTAAAAGCGCACAAAGAAGGGATTTCATATCCGCAAGCTTTTGCTGCTTCTAATATTGTCATACCGGCTTCTACCTGATACGGTACGCCTTCGATTTTAATATTAACTTTTGCCATTTGACTTTACCCCCTTATTTCTTTGATATTGCTTTGAACTTACAAGATGCTATACACATACCGCACTTAATACACTTGTCGATGTCGATATGTCTGGATGGTAGCTTGTGTCCGGGTGCAACATAGTCTGTTCTCGAGATTGCATTAACCGGGCATTGTCTTTCGCAAAGTCCGCAACCGATACACTTGTCCATATCAATATCGTATACCATAAGTTTCTTACATACGTGTGCGGGACATTTCTTATCTACTATGTGAGCAATATATTCGTCTCTAAAGTGAGTAAGTGTGGATAAGACTGGGTTTGGAGCAGTTTGTCCAAGTGCGCACAACGAATTATTTTTGATATTCTTTGCCAATTCGTCCAACTTGTCTAAATCCTCCATGGTTGCCTTTCCTTCGGTAATCTTGGTTAGAATTTCTAACATTCTCTTCGTACCGATACGGCATGGGCTACATTTTCCGCAAGATTCGTCGCAGATAAACTCCATATAGAATTTAGCAACGTCAACCATACAATTGTCTTCATCCATAACGATAGCACCACCGCTACCCATCATTGAACCCTTTGCTACAAGGTTGTCAAAGTCGATAAGTGCGTCTAGATCATCTTTGGTCAAACAACCGCCGGAAGGACCGCCTGTTTGTATAGCCTTGAATTCCTTTCCTCCGGGAATACCGCCACCGATATCATAAATAAGTTCTCTTAGAGTTGTACCCAT
>CALYRM010000070.1 GCA_945482995.1 uncultured Clostridia bacterium
ACGGTCGGATATGGATTAGATCCTTACGACTACGCTACGCTCCGCTCAGGATGACATTATATGGGTCGACTCAGGATGACTACACTATACAATCACGTAGTCCAAAACCCGCTGATATGCGGATTTCATCACGAAGTGATTTCATCCTGTAGGGATTTCATCTGCCAATCAAGGCAGATTTCATTCTTTGTTCCACTAACAAAGACTGGATGGGATCCTTACGACTACGCTACGCTCCGCTCAGGATGACGAAGCGGATGAGATTCCTCGACTACGCTCGGAATGACATGATGGCGAAGGATGACATTATATGGGGTGACATGACATAACAAGGATTAGATCCTTACGACTCCGTTGCACTTCGCTCAGGATGACATTTTTATGAGATCCTTACGACTACGCTACGCTCCGCTCAGAATGACATTTTTATGGGATCCTTACGACTACGCTACGCTACGCTCAGAATGACAATGCGTATGTCGGGATGACAGTGCGGATTGCACTTTTATTCCAAGTATGTGTATTTTTTATCTCGTCCAAGTGGATTGAATATTCTTCCGCCACCTTCGTAGAATCTTCCGTAAAACTCTACGTATTGCAATCTACAATTATGAACATAAGTTCCTAAAGTATTGATTGCTAAATTGAATACGTGTCCGATTACATAGATTACAATGCTGACTATCCAACCTAATATCATTCCAACTACGCCAAAATTCAACAAGCCTCTAATAACCGAGCATATCTGATTGACTACCATTGCGACTACGCCTGTTGCAAGTCCTAAACCGAACAAACGAGCATAACTCAAAACGTCGCTCAGTATGTTCGTTACGCCATAAATATTCTTAAAACCGCCAAGCACTCTTGAGAAAAATTTCTTATTTTTGCCGAGCGCACCGCCTATTAGTAGCATTACCACGCCCACTATCGCCACAACAAGTCCCGCTGTCGATAATGCGGATTTCTTTATTATAAATGCGTTTAAGGCATATATGCCGATTCCGATAAATACTACGTACCAGCCGTACACATTGAATATTGCGTACATCGGTTTATGCTCTCTGAACAGTTTTAGCGATTGTAGGAACATTCCAACTACTATTTGCAAGAATCCCACGCCTAACGATAGTATAAGCATCATCAACGGATCTTCGAGTGGATTAAACCAATACCATAATTTGGATTTGTCGGGGGTAATTCCAAACCAACTACCGAACAAAAATCCCCATATCGCAGTTGAGATTCCGCCCATTGCGATAACTAATAATAGTTTTCCCTCGCCCTTTTTCGGTTTCTTCAACAAATAAATCACAAAGCCGCCGATTGCAAGCAACAAGCCATAGGCTGCGTCGCCTAACATTATACCAAACAACAAGAAATAGAATATACTCATTATGGTGTTTGGATCTTTTTCTCTATATGAAGGCGGACTATACATATTGGTTATGCTTTCATATGGAGATACTATCGCATTGTTTTCGGTGTAGGTAGGAACGTTATCCGTTGGAAGTGGATCTTCCGCTTCAAGATAGCAATCGATATTATTTTCATCGAGCATTGCTTTTATTTTGTCGACGTCTCTTGACGGCGTCCAAAAAGCAAACGCAAAAGTGTGCCTTGTAAACCTAAATTGTTCGGTTGCCTCTTGTATGGAGTGTTGAAGTTTATAATAATCATACAAGATTTTAAACTCGTCCTGATATACGTAGTATTCGGTACTCTTTTTAATCGCGTCTAAGATTTTTACGTTGTTTTGTTTAATTTCTTTATTTACCTTGTCAAACGCTTCTTGAGGAGTTTGTTCAAGGTCGATATTGCATTTCACAAAATCAACGGCGGTCAATTCGCGCATAATTTCTTCGGTATCTTCTTTAACCGATAACACGACTATTGGAGTAGGCTTTGCGTTCTTTTCGTTTTCTACGTCAAAAATAATGGTTGAATTAGGGAATTTTTCTGCGATTTCGTTTACAATTTGTTTTCTGTCGCTTTTTACTAATCCCAATATTCGATCTATTCTCTTGGTTGATACAAATGCGTTAAACGGCAAATTAATTGACAAATACGGAGCGATTGCACTCAAATTTACTTTATGTTTATTATTATCCGACGTCAATTCAATTCGTGTACGATTAAGTTCTTCTATTTCTCTAATGAGCGAAAAAGTTGAGTCTTCATTTTCAACCGATTTCGAAAATTCTTCTTTGCTTAGAGTGATTTTTGACTTAAACAAGTCGGTTTTTGGCTTGGTATATTCAAGTTTGCCCTTTTTCGCTAACTTAACCGCAGTTTTTATGGTTGAATCTATATAGTTGATTGCAAACGTTAGCAATGCTAATTTGCTTTCGATTGTTTCTTTTTCGTGAGTTCGGTTCGGTTTAATGGTATCGTCAAATTCGATCGACTCGGTTATCTCGGCAACGCCAAAATCCACAAGCAACTTCATTATCCGCTCGTGGTCTATGGTGTTGGCTATTGCCGTAACTTTTTTCATCTCAACGATTGCCATATTTTATTTTTAATTTCCTTATTACGTAATCGCTGACGTCGTCAATGTTTTCACTTGCCTTTTGCTTGAATACGTCCGCCCTTTGATGAGCATTCGTAATAATTTCATCAGCTTTTTGATTGGCTTCTTGCTTTGCCGTATCTAAAATAACCGAAACCTTTTTTTTTGCTTCGATTTTTAGTTCGTTTTGCTTCTCCTCTATTTCTTGCTCGGTGCGTAGTTTTAGGCTTTCTGCATACTCTTTCGCATTTTGAATTATAGCATCGGCTTGATTTTCTTGAAGCACTATCTCTTCTATTGTCTCTTTTATTTTAGTCATAATTGATATTATATTTTATTTTGTGCCAAAAATTCTATCTCCGGCATCGCCTAGTCCCGGAACAATGTAGTTTTGTTCGTTCAACCTCTCGTCTTTACAAGCAATGAATATATCTACGTCGGGATGCTCTTTTTGCAATGCCTCTATTCCCTCGGGCGCTGCAATTAAACACATAAATTTTATATTCTTAACGCCTGCTTCCTTGATAAAATTGATTGCCATTATTGCCGAACCACCGGTTGCTAACATTGGGTCGACAACTATTACTTCTCTTTGCTCTACGTCTACAGGGAGCTTGCAATAATACTTGATTGGTTTCGCTGTTTCTTCATCACGATAACAGCCTATATGTCCGACTTTTGCGGCAGGTACTAACTTCAATACGCCGTTTACCATTCCTAAGCCCGCTCTTAAAATCGGGACTACGCCGATTTGTCTTCCACCCAATACCTTTTGAGTCGTCTTGCAAATTGGAGTTTCTATCTCCTTGTCAACTAATGGTAAATCTCTCGTAACCTCATAGGTCATTAGCATTGCGATTTCTTCCAATAACTCTCTGAAATCCTTATTTGTGGTGTTGACGTTTCTCATAATACTTATCTTATGAGCGATTAAAGGGTGATCAAATACTACTACTTTACTCATCGATTTACTCCTCTGTTATTTCATTTTTGCCGACTCAATATCGCTTATCATTTGAATTCTTTTGCTGTGTCTACCCTCGGCAAACGGTGTGTTTAGCCATATATCAACTAATCTAACCGCCTTTTCGGGAGTAACGACTCTGCCTCCTAAGCACAAGACGTTAGCGTTATTATGTTCGGCACATTTTTCGGCACAAAACTCGTCGGAAACGACTGCGGCTCTAATACCCTTGACCTTGTTGGCGGCAATCGATACTCCTATTCCCGTTCCGCATAACAATATTCCTTTGTCGGCTTCGCCATCATTGATTAGATTGCATACCTTCAAAGCGTAAACAGGATAGTCAACCGATTCGGTCGTATAACAGCCGACGTCAATAACTTCAATATTTTGAGATTTAAGATATTCCACTATTAACGGCTTTAAAACTATTCCGCCGTGGTCTGAGCCTATTGCAATTATCATATTTTTTCCTTTATTTTATATTGATATTAATATTTATTTTATCCTTTTTTCCCTATTTTGTCAACACCATATACAAAAATGTATATTATAGCGTGTTTTTTGCATAATAAAGGTATGTTGACAGTATTTGTTAGATCAATTATTATTTACCTTTTCCTACTCGTTATTATGCGGTTGATGGGCAAAAGACAGCTCAGCGAATTACAACCATTTGAGTTCGTAATTACCTTGATTATTTCCGAACTTGCGTGTATTCCTATGTCCGAAATCCAGATTCCTTTGGTTTACGGTATCATTCCTATTTTTACCCTTTTTGTTATTCACTTGTTCATTACTAAAATAGCAAGTAAAAGTATTAAGTTTAACAAATTTCTTAACGGCAAACCAATGGTCGTGATGACACCTGACGGTATGGATAAAAGGCTTCTCGATAAACTCGATATGAGCGTTACCGATTTACTCCACGCGCTCCGCTCAGCAGGTTATTTCTACCCATCCGAGGTCGCTTACGCTATCTTGGAAACGGACGGCAAACTCTCAGTTTTGCCTAAGTCGATGTATGCGCCAATTACACCAAGCGCCCAAGGCTTAGAAGTCGAAAGTACAAATCTTTCCTATCCAATTATTTGTGATGGTGTATTTGAACATGCCAACTTGGATTTAGCCGGAGTTACCAAGGAACAAATGGATAATATCTTGAATGCCAATAACCTTGACGAAAAAAGCGTTTTGCTTTTGGCAGTAAGTGGGAATGAAGTATATCTACAACCAAAAAAAGGCGCTGCTATCACTCTAACTTTGGGAGAGCAGTAATGAAAAAAGTGATAATTGCAATTGTTATAATCGTACTCTTCATTACTGCGGGAATACTCGAGCAAGTACTTATAAACAAGTATTTTTCAAAGCTTGAGGATATGGCGAAATTCGTGCGTTCGCTTGTTGAACAAAAGGACTTTGAAGCGGCACACGAAAAAACACTTGAAATGCAAAAAAGTTGGTCTAAAATGAAACACATAGTCGAAGCGGTTATTTCTCATAACGAAACTAAAGAAGTGACAATGAGAATTGCCGAGCTTGAGGGTTATATTGCGGCAAATGACGATAAGTCGGCAATTGCCACAGCGTCAATTATGGCGGATTATTGCGCAAACTTAAAGCATATATTGGGGTTCTCGTGGGATACTATACTATAGTTTACGTGAGTAGCACGTAAGCTATAGTAACGAAGAATGAAGAGTGAAGTCGCTTCGCTATGAGTTAGTGCTTGTAGGGAGATGTCTCCACTTCGGTCGACATGACGAAATAAGGATGATAGGTCCTTCGACTACGCTACGCTTCGCTCAGGATGACATTTTTATGAGATCCTTACGACTTCACTGCGTTCCGCTCAGGATGACATTTTTATGAGATCCTTACGACTTCACTGCGTTCCGCTTGAGGAATACAAAGCGGATGAGATGTCTCCACTGCGGTCGACATGACGTAATATGGATGAGATTCCTCGACTACGCTTAAGAATGACTACACTATACAATCACGAAGTCCAAAACCCGCTGATGTGCGGATTTCATCACGAAGTGATTTCATCCTGTAAGGATTTCATCTGCCAATCAAGGCAGATTTCATTCTTTGTCCCAACAAAGAGTGGATGAGATCCTTACGACTACGCTACGCTCCGCTCAGGATGACATTATGCTTTATGAAAAAAGAGCCGTTGTTTCGGCTCTTTTTTATTACTCTTCTATTACCGCAGCGGCGCTTGTGCGTTTAATTAAGTTCAGCGCTTTACTTGCAGCAACTTTTGACGGATAAAACTCGCTTATATACGACGAGCTATACTTAATTGCAAATATGTATTCTCCGTCTAAATATCCTAATTGAGTGCTGGTGTTGTCGGCTAACGCTAACCTAAACGAGTCAATCGCATTTCTTGCGCCCGATTTTGTCTTGTAAACCTTGGATTCAAATATACTGTCGCCTGTTGGTGAGTACAATATAAATTTAAATTCGCCGTTTTCGTCGTCAATCACAAACTTACCTGTCTTTGACGCATTTGGACTTGTGAACGTAGGTTCAACAGTTTTACCCTTGTATATCTTCTTTATATCCGATTGAGAAAGGTTGCCTACTTGACTCTTTTTAACAAGTTTAACTTCTCTGAAATTCTTCGGTTGTTCTCCTTGTAGCGCCTGATCTTGTTCAAAGTCTTCATCTGTCAAAGTCTTGTCTATCATTTGAATAGCGTCAAAGTTGAGTTTTATCAAGCCCTCTTTGAGCAATGCGTCATCATCTCTGTAACTTAATGATGATTCATAATCTTCTCTCGTGAATTTCGCTTTTTTATTCACGCTATTATCGCTCATCATTGTAACGATTAGCGTTATCGATCTACGCATTGCTAAGTCGGATTTTATCTTCATTTGCATTGGTGTTTGCAAATACTTTCGGTTGTCGCTCTTATCCTTATGGTGGAAAGTTTGCGGATTAAATTCGTCGGGATTCAATGCAAGGTATAAACATAAGGTTTTTCCTGCCATTGTCATTTTTGCACAGGTTTTTCTTCCTACCATATACGTATCGCCTGCCCAAGACGACGAACAACGAATCTTGTTATAAGACAATAATTCGTTACGCAACTCGGAATAATACTTTTTGGTTTCGTCGCTTCCTTGAATTAATTTGCTCTTGAAACTACGCTTATATTTTGAAGCGGAAATTACAAGGTCGTCATCCTCTTCCTCGTCTGAATCATCCACTACTTCGGCGGTTTCTGGAACAGCAATTTGAGCTTCTTCTCTTTGAATTCTATCAGCTTCAAACTTTTGAAGCAGTGCTTCGGTTGCCAAACGGATTGATTCAACTTTACATGCTTCCTCTGATAATTGCGCAAGATGTGCCTGATTTTGTTCTTCAACCATTTTGAGCATTTGTTCAAATTCCAGTCTTTGTCTGTCTCGCTCTTCTTCGTTATCCTTATCTACTCTTTGTTGCGCTTGTGCTTGTCTTAACTTCTCTTCAAGTTCAATCCTTTCTCTTTCCTTTTCGTCCTTTGCTAATCTTAGTTTTTCTTGATATTCTGCATCGGCTTTTCTTCTTTCTTCTTCAGCAATACGCTCACGCTCTAATCTTCTTTGTTCCTCTCTGTAACTTTCAGTCTCTATATACCAAGCGTATTTAATATAATCTTCTTCATATTTTGCCGGTACTTTATATCTCTTGTAACACTCGGAACAATATAGAAAATGCTCTTTGTGTTCGTATGATAGCACAGCACCGCAGTTGGGACAAGAAATGGCTTGTGGCGGAGGAACAACGGTATCGTCATCAATATCATTATCGGTAATAACTATATCAACGCTTTCTCCATCTTCGTTTTGTGGTTGTTCGCTTTCAATTACGATATCTTGGTCGGTGGTATGCTCAACGCTCGGATTGATTAGGTCGTCACCTATTTCGTCAATCTCCTCGGCTACGTATTCATATTCGCTCTCTTCAACCAGTTCTTCGGCTACCTCTTCATATTCGCTTTCTTCGGTTAATTCTTCGGCTACCTCTTCATACTCATCAACTTCGATTGTTTCTGCGTTTTTAGCCTCTTCATTGGCTTTCTTCAACATCGCCATTCTTGCCTTTCTTTCAAATACGGCGTCTATGTCGTCATCGGATAAATCTTCGGTATCGTAATTTTCGTCATCGATAACTTCTTGATCGTCTGATAGTTTTTGAAGAATTTCGCTAATGTTTTCATCCTCAATTTCAACCTCTTCTTCATTTAGCAAGAAAATTTCGTCATCAAGTATATCGCCGTCGGGGTTATCGGTCGGTTGCTCCTCAACGGGTGCGGATTCTTCGGGTTGTTCGTCAGGAATTGGTTTTTCGTCAACAACGCTCGCACTTTCCACTTCGCTATCCACGTTAGTTGTTGCTTCGTCCTCGGTTTGTGCTTCGTTGTCTTTGTCGCAAACAACTTCTTTTCTATCAACTTCTTCTGCGGTCGGTTGCTCTTCGTTCGGTTCTTCGCTCGGTTGCTCCGAAGTCGGCTTTGTCGATTCTTTATCCTCGGAAGAATTATCGTTAGCCCCATAATTCATTACATAAATACCATCGTCAGCACGATTTACGGGTTGACTATTGGGCGCTACAGCTTTCACGTTGTTTGCATTCTTGCGTTTTTTGGCAACGTTTACTCCAATACCGGTAGCAATAAGCGCAACTATTATTAGCCCCAAAGCAATGCCTGCAAAGATTAGCATTTCCATTGGCACTTTAATTCCTAATAAGTTTTTCGTGTTACTCAGAATCAAATTAATGATATTCATGATAATAACCTCCACGTTGTCGATTGTTTTTTAAAAGTTCACATTTTGCTAATGTAGATATTCTCCATTATAATAGTTAAGTTTATTTTATCATATAAACAAATTTTTGTAAATATACATTTATTTACATTTTTAGTGTTTTTATTGAAAATTTCTTTTATTCTCTTTCATTTTTACATAAACAGCGGTATAATAAGGCTATGAAAACAGAAATATGTAAAAGTGAGGGTATTAATAAGGCTTGTAAACTAATTCTCGATGGAGAATTGGTGGCCTTTCCTACCGAAACCGTTTATGGATTGGGTGCAAATGCCCTTGATGGTAATGCAGTTAAAAAAATATTTATCGCAAAAGAAAGACCGCAGGATAATCCGCTAATCATTCATTTGGCGGATTTTGACGATATTTTTAAAGTGGCAAGAGAAGTTCCGCCTATAGCGTTTACCCTTTTTGAAAAATATTGTCCCGGTCCTTTGACTATGATACTTAAAAAAAGCGAAAGTGTTCCCGACGAAGTTACCGCAGGGCTTGATACTGTCGGCGTTAGATTTCCCTCGCATCCTTTGGCTATTCAATTAATTAGAGGTTCCGCCCCTATTGCTGCACCAAGCGCAAACCTTGCTAAGCATATTAGTCCGACAACAGCTAGTCACGTATACGAAGACCTTAACGGCAGAATCTCGCTCATTATAGATGGCGGAGAATGTAGCGTCGGAATTGAAAGCACCATTATTGATTTAACGCAAACACCGCCTGTATTGCTTCGTCCGGGGGTTATCACGCTAGAAGAATTATCAGAAATCTGCAACGCAGAAAAATATACAGGCACACTTGACGTTGCGCTTGCCCCCGGTATGAAATATAAGCACTATGCTCCGCGTGTTCCTTGCGTTATGAGAAAAACTGAAATGCTGACAAGCGAATACGAATTAGCCGTTAAAAATGGTAAAAATCCTGTAATTATTGCAACGCAACAAACTATTGACAGTCTGCTCAATAGATTCAATACTCTAAGTTTGGGCGAAAACGGCGTCAGCGCCGCTCATTACTTATATAGCAATCTTCATTTAGCGGAAAGCAAATACGATTACGTTATTTTGGAAAGTATGCCCGAAACGGGTGTATTCTTCTCGGTCATGAATCGTGCAAAGAAATCTTCTGCGGAATGACTTTCGCTAAGGGGTGATTAATGCGGATGAGATTCCTCCACGTTGGTCGGAATGACAGTATATGGCGCTTGAGAATGACGATTGGTATGGCGTTCACTCTCTCCGTATGCTTCGCAAAAAGTTAGTGCTTTTAGGGAGATGTCTCCACTTCGGTCGACATGACGAAACAAGGATGAGATTCCTCCACGTTGGTCGGAATGACGGTATATGGCGCTCAGGATGACAATTTTTATGGTCGGAATGACGAAAGTGGATTAGATCCTTACGACTGCGCTACGCTCCGCTCAGGATGACAATTTATATGGTCGGAATGACATTAAGGAGTCTTTTTCAATAAAAAAAAGTATTGGGCATTAGCTCAATACTTTTTTCAAAAACTGTCCTGTATAAC
>CALYRM010000071.1 GCA_945482995.1 uncultured Clostridia bacterium
TTTTGTCAAGGTAGAGAAACCGCACAGGCAACCATTACTCACAAAAAAAGTCAATGTCAAGGGTAGAGTGCTAATTTTCAAAAGTTTTTAAATAAATTTAAAGGCGAGAAATTTCTCGCCTTTATCATTGTTATTTGATTTTTAAGAAGCCTTTTTCAAAGGCGTCGAAGATGAACATTTTTTCACCAACAGCGAACTTAATTTTTATATACTTTTGCGCTTTGTCGATATTGATAATCGTTCCATCTCCAAACTTTGCGTGCGTAACAACTAAGCCAACAACAATCTTTGAATAATCAAAAGAAGGTTTTTCTTCCTTAACTTCTTGTTTTTGAGTTGTTGTAACCACGTAAGAATTAATTTTTGGTGTAACTTTCGGTTTATCTTCCGTAACAGCAATTTCTTCAACGATTGCTTCCGATATAGTCGCTTGCATCGTTGCTTGTTGGTTAAAGAATAATTTTTCATACTCTTCGCGGCGGATAACAGTATCCCAACCACCAACTTCGTCTTTAACGGATTTTTCAATACCTGTGTATGAAAGCGACGAGTCTTCATAACGCTTAAACTTAAAAATTGCGTCGTTCATAAGGCTTGCGTTAAACACACCGATTGAACACAATAAGCTAAAGTCGTTAACATCTAAACCCGTAACCTTTTTGAAAAGCCCCGGTTCTAATTGCGTAATTACGTCTTTAAGCGAACATTCACGGTAATCGGTAAGATACATAAAGATAGGAACGCGCGTAGCAAACTTAATCAGTTTTTCTTGAATTTGCTTACGCATAGACTTGTATTCTTTTTCTTCTTGCGTAAGTTCTTTCTTTTCCTTATCGGTAAGTTTGGTTTCCTTTTCTTTTTTAGCTTTTTTAACAGCTTCCGACTTATTGATAATAGCCGTAATATCTTGATTTAATGAACGGAATCCTTCAATACGCATTAGTGCGTCAAGTGCGTCTTTATTTGCAAGGAGTCTTCCCAAAGTATCGTTATCAACGTTAACAAGTAAAGCTGATTCCCAACGCTTAGCAAGAAGCGTTGCACTCGTACCTGCCATAGCGATATCCAAAATATCTTGCGCGTTGATTTGCTTCATCGTACTACCGTCATACGCTAAAACGGGCAAGAAATGGATAAATTCAGCAACTTTCTTTTCGGGGTTAGATTCTTCTACGTTAAGCCTACACGAATAATCGGAGATTTGACGGAGCGCACGGTCAAGCGAAAAGTCGAAGACGTAACACTCTTGCTTCATAATTTGCTTATTGCCAAGGTTATCTGTAATTTCCCAAGGCGATTGAACACGGAAAGCCGTTTGGAAATACGTTTCAGGCGATTTAAGGTTACGAAGCATAAACACACCAGTCCACGGACGAACAGTTACACCCGTAGTCAGTTTACCGCAAGAAAGGGTTATCGTTTTAGTTTCAAGCGGATTCCCCATAGAACTTTGTACGGGATAAAGCGCATCAAGACCAATGCCCGCGCCCGTGCCTGCGCAAATATTTATTTTATAATCGTGATAAAATGCGTTTTGCTTTTGTTTAAGTAAGTTTGCCATTGCAAAGCAACTTGCAACGTTGGGTAAAAACCATAAAGTATGCGATAAAACGTTAAGTAGGCGCGTATCCGAAAACGGCATAGGCGGACGTTTATCTTGACCAAGTTTTAAGTCGTCAACACTAGACGGCAAGTATGAGCCACGAATTAAATCAAGCCACTTTTGAACTTCGTTTTCGTAAGTAAATTTAGCATCGTAGCCTATGCCTTTTGCAGAGAAGAATACATTAAGGTCAAATTCGTCGTATTCGCCTTGTAAGGCAATTTGGCGGATAGATTCGGGTATGCGATAAGTAAGCATAACCATACGCGGAAGCGATAAATACGGATTGTTTGCACCGAGCCACGATTCTTTTGCATTTTGCTCGTCACTATACGTCCAATTAAATATCTGGTCTTCGATAAACTCACCGCTGTTGATAGCGCGGAAAGGAGTACCCGATAAGAACAAATAATAAGAAGTGGTAATAGGCAAAAACGTTTCATTATAAGCATTATCCGCTTCCGTTTGTTTATAGTGTTCCATATCAAAGTCGGCGTTTTCTTCTTCGTCAGGGTTTTCAAACAACTTTTTAGCATTTTCACGCCACGCGCCGAAATGGTATTCGTCAAATATAACTAAATCCCATTGCGTTGTGTGGATAAACTCGTTTTTTGCCTTAATACCGCCGTTTTCGTTAGTACCAAGCAAATCTTGGAACGAACCAAACACAACGATAGGTCGGGTTTTATCTGCGCTTGCAAATTGCATGTCAATATTTATTTTGTTGTCGTGCGCGTCTTTATTAGAAACAAACTGCCAACCTTCAAAATCCACGTGAGATACAAGGTCTTCACGCCAAGCAGATTCTACGGCAGGCTTAAATGTAAGAACTAAAACGCGCTTAAAGTTCAACTTTTTAGCAAGTTGATAGGATGCAAACGTTTTACCAAAACGCATTTTTGCATTCCATAAAAATTTAGGCGCTTTTTCAGGCTCGTCCGCTTTGGATTTATCAAAAAACTCAATCGTCTTTTGAACGGCACGCGTTTGTTCAGGGCGCATCTTAAAAGTCAGCGTACGGTTTTCTTCCGTGATGATTCCGTCGCGTACGTAGTTAATTGCGCTAATAACGTCACGAGTTGTGCAATTAAACCACTCGTTTTTATCAAGTCCTTGATTTAATTGTAAAAAACCTTTGCGTTTTAACGCGGTATGTATTTCGTGGTCAGTAAAACACGTGCCGTCGGAACGCATAGCAGATTCTTTAAGCAGTATTTTATATTCAATACCGCTTGTATGTAATTGCTCTTTTACGCGCGTTTCAACGTCGCGGTCAGTATAACCAACTTTTATATATCCTTTATGCGAATTTACCCCAACAAGCTCGTAAGCGTAAATTGTAGGAGTAACCGAAGGTCTTTGGATAAAAAATTCTTGTGCCATTTTAGTTTACTCCATAGGTAAAATATTTGATTCAATAAATTCAATTTCTTCTTGGGTTAAATTATATTTAGCATACAATTCTTCATCCGTCCAAGATTTTGAAAAATCTTGCATAGGGATTAAAGCAAAAGATTCTTTTGATATATTAAGCGAATGCCTATTGTAAAACAGTAAAGCTCTAAAAAATTTTGTCTTTATGTATGATAGACAATTTTCCGCCTCCATTAATGAGATAAATCCTCCTATTTGCAAGAAAGTTTCGGTACATATCTCATTAGGTCTCGCAATTATTATTTCAGGTGGAACTGTAGATGTTGTCATATACGCTTTTGAAAAAAACAATTTATATTTATTTAAATTACAATCTTTGTCGTTTTCTTTATTAAAATTTACGTAGCCTATTGTTCTTTTTGCCCCACCTTTTATCCCTCGTACACCAAAAATTTTATAGAAATTTACAGTTGGTGTTTCTGTCAACATTGCAAATGGATAGCGTTCTGGCTCGTTAAATAAGTCAGCTGAAAACCCATACGGATTTCTTGTTGATACAATTTCACTAAACTTTAAGCTACTTGACACTTTTTCAATTATTGACATTTGCCTATAATCTCTAATAACTGTATCTGACAACTCTGTTTTTAAGTATCTATAAGAATATATTTCTTTCTGTCCTTTTGGTTTATAAATATAACTAACTTTTCCGTTATATTCACTATCCCATAAGAAGTAATTTACGCCACCATCAATATGTATTCCTGAAAAACATTCTTGTGCATCTTCAAAATCATAAATATACTTTATTCTAGTATCTTCAATCATTGTTTCTCTAAATGTTTGTAAGCCTTTTCCTCCCTTCATCCATCTAGAAGGAACTATCATAGAAAGAAAACGTGGCTTTAATTTTTTTGCTTGATTAATGAATAATTGGTATATTGGTTTTGCACTATCTCCTGTACCGCCACCATCGCTCATTTGGTATGGGGGATTTCCTATGATTACGTCAAATTTCATATTAAATAACTTCTCCAAATTATCGGTGTGTATAAACTCGTAAGCGTGAGTTTCTAATTCTTCGCCACGGTCATAAGTTTTATTTGTTCCACAATATTTACAGCGTCCGTTTACCCAAGTGTGGTCTATTCGCTTAAAACGGATATTTCCTTGCGCCGTATCAAACTTGGTAACTGAAAATGCGCTATTTGGGTATTTACTGCAATAGATTCCACGTCGTGATAATAAACTTGTAAGTTCAGTTATTGCTATACCGAAAAGTTGCTTATGGAAAATATGGTCAATGCGCTCTTGCAGGTCGGGAAACTGTGGTTCTAAACCTTTAATCAAGCGTTTAGCAATCTCTCTTAAAAATACGCCCGTTTTACACGCAGGGTCTAAAAACGTAGTGTCGGGATTCTTAAAAAGTTCCTGCGGCAACATATCAAGCATTTGGTTTACGATTTCGGGCGGAGTAAACACTTCGTCGTTAGATAGGTTTGCAAGGCACGATAAAACGTCAGGGTTATAAACTTTATTAAATAAATTATCACTCATTTTCTTGCACTCTCCTATAATGCGTTACGTATCGGCATAAAAACTTGCCTTCGTCTTGTTTTTCGTCAAACATTGATTGTTGTTTTTGGGTTTGCTTTCCTTCGTTATTCATTTCAAGTAGGTGGGCAAAGGTATAATCTTGCCGTTGCATTTGAAATCCCGTTATAAACGCCCACTCTGAAAACACGATTGGCTCGTCAGTTTCGTTGCCGTTTTCATCTACGCATTTGAGCGTTAACGCGTTACCACAAACGATATTTTTAGTTAAAATAAACTTGACGGCTTCGCGCGTTTGGTCGTTACAATCTTTTTTGCAAACGGCTTTATATTCTTTATCCCACAATTTGAAAAGCCTATCACGGCAAGCAAGCACGTTGTCTTGCATAATATCTACGCCGTAAACGCTGCTTATAGCAAGTACGCCGTTTTTTTCGTAATCAAGCGTAGATTTTTTATATTTGCGCTTAACTACTTCAAGTTTACGGGTAAGAATTTCCGCCAAAAAATTACCGTCGCCACACGCAGGCTCTAAAAACCTACTGTCTATGCGCTCGGTTTCATTTTTAACAAGGTCGCACATAGCCTTAACTTCGCGCTCGGCGGTAAACACTTCGCCGCGTTCTCTAACACGCTCTTTTGATTTTGTTTGACTTTTCACCATAATTTAGCATCCTTTCAGAATCGTAAATGCGTTTTAATTATATCGCAAATGCGTTATTTTGTCAATTTGTTTGCGTAGTATATAAAACGCAAATGCGTAGTACAATAAAATAAAAGGAAAACTTTTATGGATATTATCGCAAAGATTGAAAAATTAAAGAGTGAACGTGGTTGGACGGATTATGAACTTGCACAGCAAGCTATGGTTACGCAGTCAACAATCGCTTCTATGAAAGCAAGAAATTCGCCACCAAAGTTAGACACGTTGCAAGCAATTTGCAATGCATTTGGAATAACGCTTGCACAGTTCTTTTTAGAAGATGAGCAAATAGAGGTTTTGAGCGAACAAGAAAAAAGCCTTTTAGAGAGTTTTAGAAAACTACCCCCTAAAAAGCAAAAAGCGTTAATTGATTTATTGTAAAAGAAAAAGCAGTTCAAAATTTTGAACTGCTTTTTGCATATAGTCACCTTTACTATGATATAATTTAATCAAGTTGTTACGGAAAAAGTTGACAAATTACAATTTTCCGCAATATTATACATTTTTCATATTGACTTTTAATCTTAAATATATTATACTTATTACGGAAAAAGTTGACAAAACTAATTTTTCCGAATCAAGAGCGCATTATGGAAGAACTGATTATAAAACGTGATTTATATCTAAACAAGCTTATTCGCAAGAAAAACAACGGTAGTATAAAAATTATTACCGGCCTTCGTCGTTCGGGTAAAAGTTATCTTCTTAATAACCTCTACTACGAATATCTTTTAAGCGAAGGCGTTAAAAAAGAGCAAATTATTAAACTTGCTCTTGATGATGACCGCAATAGAGAATATAGAAATACTGATAATCTTTCTAAGTTCCTTTACTCTAAAATAACTAATGAAACTGAAAAGTTTTATTTTCTTTTAGATGAAGTGCAATTTGCTATTTCTGATGAAGAAATTAAATCTAAAGAGCCAATTCGTCTTTATGGAATTTTGAACGGCTTATTAAGATTAAAGAACGTTGACGTATATATTACGGGTAGTAATTCTAAGTTCTTATCTTCTGATATCGCTACCGAATTTAGAGGGCGTGGCGACGTTATCCACGTTAATCCACTTTCCTTTGCTGAGTTTTATTCTGTATATAAAAACGGCGACAAATATGACGCTTGGGATGAATATTCTACCTATGGCGGAATGCCGATGATTTTAGGATTAGAAACCGATGAAGAAAAAGCGGAATATTTAAACAACCTTTTCAAGAATACCTATATTAAAGATATTATAGAACGAAACAACTTACGTGGCGACGTTACTATTGATACTTTGGTTGACGTTTTAGCATCTTCTATTGGCTCATTTAACAACCCAACTAAAATCGCAAAAACCTTTGCTTCTAACGGAATTAAAACTGCTGATAAAACTATTTCTACCTACGTTGATTATCTTTTAGATGCTTTCTTAATTCGTAAAGCAACTAGATATGATATTAAAGGTAGAAAGTATATAAATTCTCCTTTTAAGTATTATTTTAGCGACGTTGGGCTTCGCAATGCAAGACTTAATTTCCGTCAACAAGAACAAACCCACATTATGGAAAATATAATCTACAATGAACTCGTTATGCGTGGCTACAACGTTGACGTTGGTATTATAGAACACGTTGTCAGAGATGAAGAAGGTAAGCGCACTACCAAGCATTTAGAGGTTGACTTTGTATGCAATAAAGGAAATCAACGCTATTATCTTCAATCTGCATTCTCTATTCCCAATGCTGAAAAGATGGAACAAGAACAAGCATCGCTTGACCGTATAGACGACTCGTTTAAGAAGATTATTATCACCCAAGATAGAACTAAACTTTGGAGAAACGAAAAAGGCTACGTTATTATGAACGTTTTAGACTTCCTTCTTAAAGAAAATAGCCTTGAATTATAAAAGTGGGTTTCCCACTCGTTTAGAAGTCGAAATTGCAATTTGGTGCAATTTACTTAACCTGCTTAGGCATTGAAATCCACATTCTCCTGATTCTACCGCACAAATTTCGATGCTTTTCGTATGTGTCTTCATCTATGGAATTTGTATTAAACAATAGCTGTAACTAACCTTCTGTTTCACTACATTTTTTGAGCGCAATTTCAAATTTGGAAAGCATGTCTGCTTTACTTTGACCGTAATTTTTCTCACGGATATTGGCATAAATACTACTTGAACTTTTTCGAATTTGAAAAAGTGTGTTTGGCGGCGCCTTAATGCTTTGACATATCAATTCAATATCGGTCGCAAGCTGTTCGGAATATATCAATAAATAGTTCTTTGACATAATATCACCTCTTTAAGTGTATTATACCACATTTAAAATTGATATCAAGGCGTGAGCCTTGTATATCATCAATTCCGAAGGAATTGCATATCATCAACACGCAGTGTTGTATCTCATCAAACCGCAGAGAGATTCACGCTAAAGCGTGATGATATACAGCCCATAGGGCTGATGATATCCACCACACTTCGTGCGGTGATGATATACCAAACCTGCGGTTTGGATAAAAAAAGTCGTATCCTATTGATACGACTTTTTTGGCGGAGAAGAAGGGATTTGAACCCTTGCTACAGTTTCCCATACTACTCCCTTAGCAGGGGAGCCCCTTGAGCCACTTGGGTACTTCTCCATCCTATTAACGAATATATCACATTTTATTATAGTTGTCAACTTATTATGTGAAAGTTTTTTATTTTAGTTGGGTTTTACTTGTTTTTAAACTCGTTCGTGGTATTCGCACCGTCTGCAAAATATTTGATTCAATCAGCAATATTAAACATTACTCTTGTAATAATGATGTTTCACTCTCTTTTATTGAGATGAAAGCGATTCTTCCAATATGGTCGGAATAAGAAATAAGAATTGTTTAATTGTACGTTGGACAAAGTAGATTAGCTTCTTCGAGTACGTTCAGGACGACGTCTAAATAGTTTGGACGAAGTGATGAATAGGGATTAGACTGAGTGATATATAAAGATTACTTTGAGTGACGTATAAGGAGAGAACGGAATGATATGTGGTGTTTTATTGATATAGTGATAATAGTTTAAAATAACGTAATGGAGCAGTTATAATAACATTATGCCTAAAAAATTAATTGGTATTATAAAATATTCGACAAAATTTGACAACGATAGACGGCGAAAAATAGTGTAAATATGTTGAATTATGTATTCTTTTGTGATAAAATAAACACATGTATGCAGAACAATGATTTTCTTGTTCCAAAATGGCTAATTTATTATCGGAAAACAATTTCGGTTAATTAACCTATTAGTCCCACTAATGATGAAAATAATATTAATTCAGTAAACAGGCAAAGCTTTGCTTTTTGTTGATTTGATATTATCATAAAATATTTGGCAAACAAACTGTTTGTCAACTATTAATTATTTTATAATCAAAATTATCTTTGAAAAAATTAGAATAGATGGTGTAGTAACACATTGACGCTAATAAAAAAATAGTAAGAGGAGGATTGGATATGATCTGTGGCTATGTTAAGGTGGACGAAAGGATTTCAAACATTTTATTACAAATGGGTGCAACACCCGACAGAAAAGGGTTTAGATACATCAAAGAAAGTGTTGTTCATGTATTACTGCAACACGGATTGATAGACAGCATAATGAAAGACATCTATCAGACCGTAGCTCAACAAAACAATGAAGAAGTATCTCACGTTGAGCGTGCAATGCGTTATATAATAACGGTAATATGGAACAGAGGTAAAATCGACATCATAAATAAATGCTTTGGCCTTTCCATTTTTAGCAAATATGACAAGCCTTCGAATGGTCAATTTATTATGATTCTATCCGACAAGCTCGCCCACGAATTCTACTATGACGGCGAAAATTGGCATTTTATAGAACCGTTACTTGGTAAATAAATATTAATTAAATAAAATCACAGTTTTTTATTTTGCATTTGCTAGTATTTACAAATGTATGTTTTTATTTCGACGAAACAAAATATACATAATTACACAAATGCATTTTTTTGATTT
>CALYRM010000072.1 GCA_945482995.1 uncultured Clostridia bacterium
GCTCGAAATGACAAATTGGATGAGATCCTCACGACTACGCTACGCAACGCTTAAGCGTTAAGGATTAGATTTGTCGAACATCGCTTTCAAAATGACAAATTTGATGAGATTCCTCCACTTCGGTCGGAATGACAGCAAGGATGAGATTTCTCGACTTCGCTTAAAGTGACGAACAAAGAATTGCGGAATGATAGAAATAACTTACGTAAAAATACAGTGGAATGGTCGCCCTTTCCACTGTATTTTTTCTAATTCTATAAGTTTATATTTTCGATTAGAACAATAACGATTTATCTTCGCCGATGCCTACCATACCATCAAGGATATACTTATTGCCTTGTTCGTCGCAAACGTAGCCCTCAAGTGAACCAAAAGTAATAAAATAATCAATGTTGACAATTCCAGCATGCAAAAGCATTGCGTTAACGTTGTCAATCGTAAATTTGATATCTACCATTCCATGCTCATCACGAATAGTCCATATTGCATGACCGACCTTTAAAAAGTCTTTTGTAGGAACGTCACGTTCAAACGTTACAGGAGTTAAAAAGCTTGTTGCGCCCTCAAACCAAATCAAGTTTTCATTCCACTTGTCTTGATCAATAGATTGGTTTCTTGTAAGGTTAAATGCAAAATATTGCTTTTCGCCATTGACTGTATTTCTGCCCATTGTGGTAACCCAATCATAGTGACACTTTCTTGGATAGTAACCTCTGTGATCGTCAATGATTGCAAGTGTTTCGGAGTCAACCGTCATAGCTTCGCCGTTAAATACAATGCTACCCTCTGCCTTAAATAAATCCTTTTGACTATATAATGGACGTGGTTTTTTAGCATCAAATGGGATGGAAACGACACTTGGAAGCGACAATCTTGTCAAATCGACGTTAACCGATAACTCGCGATAAGCTTTTTCTTTGTTGTTAATTTTACAGTTCGCTTTAAGGTCGATTTTAATGCTTGCTTTGCCATCTTGAAAATTATTGACGTACTTAACAGAAACACCTTTTCCAAAACCCTCGGTTATTGCGCCATTGATTAAATTTTCGGACACATTTGCATTCTTGTGTGAAACGGTATAATCCCAAGTATAAACGGTTTTATCTCTCTTATCAAAAAAGACTGTCAATACTTTGCCGAATACTCCCATATCGGAAACGGCAACTAAAATTACACCCTCATTAAAAACAATTTCACTTGCTTCCCACAATGTTAATTTTAGCTTATTCATACATTGAGGAGCATATGTCGGTTTCTTAATCTTTGTCAATGATAAATCTTCAAATTCCTTGTCAAAGGTACCGAACTCACAAGTGCCATCACTTTTAACTATGCTTTTGGGTGTGCTACGCAAGCGACGTTCATCGCTGATAAATTGACTAAAATCCATTGTAATGCCTCCGAAATTAATTATATTTTAATTATATCATATAAAATTTCTAATTTCAATACCCCTTTTTAATAATAATCAAACAAAATATTAGAGTTATTTGTCATATCTCACAAAATGATTATCTCGATTATATTCTAGCCTGTCAAAATAATAAAAGACGGCTCATTCTTGTCGTCATCCTATTGGCAGTCAAAGGATCCAATATGCTTTCGTCATGTCGACCAGCGTGGAGACATCTCTATAAACGCACAACACAATATACAATAAACGAATTGGATGAGATCCTCACGACTTCACTTCGTTTCGCTCAGGATGACATTCTGTTGGCTCGATGATGACAAATTGGATGAGATCCTCACGACTACGCTACGCAACGCTTAAGGCTGACAAATTGAATAGGTCCCTCGACGTTGCTCGGGATGACAGCGGAGCTGTCAATTCACCCTCGACTTCGCTCGAAATGACAATATGGATGAGATCCTTACGACTTCACTTCGTTTCGCTCAGGATGACAATATGGCTCGAAATGACATTATGACTCAGAATGACAATAGACAAAAATGGTCATCAAATTAGTGATAACCATTTTTTTAGTATAATCATTTTATTGTTATTATAGTAGTATACAAATCATTCCGCCCTTGCCGTCGTTTACTATTTTACCCAACGTTTTTCTAAGTTTAACTTTCGCTTCGTTAGGCAAAGCAGTAATCTTATTGCTCAACCCCTCGTTTACAAGATTGGATAACGATTTACCAAACATATTTGTTTCCCAAATACCTTTCTTGTTTGTTTCAAACTCTTCCAATAGGTATTTAACCAATTCTTCGCTTTGCTGTTCGCTACCGACAATCGGGTTAACCTCTGTCCTTACATCAACTTTCATAATGTGCAGTGACGGTGCGCTTGCTTTTAGTCTTACACCGAATCTACCTGCTTGCTTCATAATTTCAGGTTCTTCAAGTACCATTTCGTCAAGAGATGGCACTACAACCCCGTAGCCTGTTTCTTCTACTTGCGTCAATGCTTCTTTGAGTTTAGAATATCTTTCTGCGTCTCCACTCAATTTTAATACATATGACATCAATGAAAACTCTCCGTCAATTCTTTGTCCGCATCTCTTGGAAAGTTGTTCGTAGAATAATTCGGGCTTTGCTTCAAGAGTAATTGTTATAACTCCCTTACCCATATTCACTTCGTCAACTCTTAGCGCAACAAAATATACGTTTTCATTCAATGCAATTTTTGTTGCATCACCCATTTTATATACGTTTTGAGTTATGTTTTCAAGAGTAGAAATGGAGCTTACAATTAATTCGTCGCTTTGGTCCAATGCACACATCCATTCGGGAATTTTTACGTCTATCATACGAACGGGGAATTCCGACAAAACAGACTGCATAATTCTTTCGACATCGCCAACTTCCATTGTTGCTACGTTTATAGTCAATATCGGCACTTGATATTTTTCTGAAAGTGAATCTGCAAGTTTAACTGTTTCGGAATTTGTGGGGTCTGATGAGTTTAATACAATAACAAAAGGCTTGCCAATCGCTTTTAATCTATTAACTGCCTTTTCTTCGCTTGAAATGTAGTTGGCACGAGGCATTCCCGTTATACTTCCGTCAGTGGTCACCAAAATTCCAATAGTCGAGTGTTCGTTGATAACCTTAGTTGTACCAATTTCGGCGGCCTGTTCAAAAGGAATTTCTTTGTCAGACCAAGGTGTTTTTACCATTCTTTCTTTTTCGCCCTCGGTTGCGCCAAGTGCGCCTTCAATTAAGTACCCGACACAATCAATTAGACGAATCCTCGCCTTTACGTTTTCCGCAAAAGTTACTTCGACAGCTTCAGCAGGAACAAATTTCGGTTGAGTTGTCATTATTGTTTTTCCGTCCGCTGATTGGGGCATCTCATCAACAGCCCTACCCAATACATTTTTATCTTCTATATTAGGCAGCACCATTAATTCCATAAATCGTTTTATAAAGGTAGATTTGCCCGTTCTTACAGGTCCTACTACACCTAAGTAAATATCTCCACCTGTTCTTGATGCGATATCATTATAAATCTCGTATGCTTCCATTAAAATTCCTCCATTGATTTCTATGGTAAGTTATGCAAAGCACACAAGGATTAGAACCAAAAATTAAAAAGAGTTAAATAAAAATCGTAATCATCCACTAAACTTAAAAAAAGTATTGTAGCTAATATAACTACAATACCATATAATCACGCAATCCAAATTTAGCGAAGTGTCTTCATTATTCACTTATCATTATATTATGGATGAGATTCCTCGAACATCGCTTTCAGAATGACAATATGGATGAGATTCCTCACGACTTCACTTCGTTTCGGTCAAGATGACATTCTGTTGGCTCAATGATGCTAAATTGGATGAAATCCTTACGACTACGCTACGCTTAAGGATGACAATATGGCGAAGGATGACATTCTGTTGGCTCGATGACGCTAAATTGGATGAGATTCCTCGACTTCGCTCGGAATGACATTTTTATAATCAGAATGACATTTTTATGAGATCCTTACGACTTCACTTCGTTTCGCTCAGGATGACACATCGGATGAGATTCCTCCACTTCGGTCGGAATGACAAATTGGATGTTTTTTTGACGACTTGGGAAGAATAACAATAATAATATTATGAGTTTACCCCTAAAAGCTTTTCGCAAATTGCATATTCGGTGCAAACAACTAAAACATTCAGCGCTTTTTCTAATTCCTCTAAAGATATGTAACTCGGAGCAATTCTAATAGTAGAGTCTAAATCGTCTAAGTGTCGCGGGAATGAAGCTCCTGCATCGGTCAATGTAACACCAAGTTTTTTACATAGTTCCACTACTCGTTTAGCGGTTCCTTCCATTACGTACAAGGTTACAAAATAACCGCCTCTTGGTTCGGTCCACTTTACGTACGAGTTATCGGAGAAATTATCGTTAAATATTTCCTGCACCTTTTCAAACTTAGGGCGAAGCAAAGACGCATGACGTTCCATCAAGAGTTTAACCGTCTGCGCATCCTTTAAGAATAGTGCGTGTTCATATTGGTTGATTTTATCAAAGTTAATGGTTTGTATGGAAAAGAATTTTTTTAAAGACTGCAAATTCTTATCACTTGTTGCCAAACAACAAGTTCCACCAGATGAAAAGGTAATTTTACTCGTTGACGTAAACAAATATACTCTATCGGGAACGGCATCGGGTACATTAAATATGTTTAGAAGCTCGGGCGCATCGGGATATAAAGTATGAACGCAATAAGCATTATCCCAAAAAATTCTAAAGTCAACCGCAGCGGCTTTCATTGTTGCCAATCTCTTGACGACTTCATCCGAATATACGATACCCGTAGGATTGCTGAATCTCGGTACGCAAAAGATTCCCTTTACATACACGTCGTTAGCGACAAGTTCCTCTACTAAATTCATATCGGGTCCGTTGTCGTCCATTGGAATTGCAATCATTTCAATACCAAATTGCTCTAACATAGAAAAATGTCTGTCATAACCGGGAACAGGACATAAAAATTTTACTTTTGGAAGTTTACACCAAGGAGTACCGCCTAAGACACCAAAGCACCAAGCTTTACATAGAACGTCATACATTAGATTTAAACTCGAACAGCCACCTAGGAATACATTGTTTTTATCTACTCCTAATATACTTGCGAAAAGAGAACGCAATTCAGGTACACCTTCTAAAAAGCCATAATTACGATAATCGGCATTTTTAGGAAACTGTGAAGTCTTGTTTAATGTTTCCAACATTCCCATTGATAAGTCTAACTGTTCTTCGGATGGTTTTCCTCTTGAAATATCGAGAGAATACTTTTCCCTTTGTAATGCTAAACACTTTTTCTTAATGTTTGAAAAGGCATTTTGTAAATCTTCTTGATTAAGTCCGTTAAAATTCATATGATTGTTGCTCCTAAATAGTCGACTATACTAATCGACATATTATACTAAAATTATACAAACCTATTATTAATTAAGTCAATCTCAAACAAGAGCTTTATTTAAATATTTATATAAATATAATGATAAAAATATAAATGAATAGCAAATTCGCAAACAAAAAGCCATATAAGTTAATTATCTTTTTCCTTTAGCTACTATACTTCTCTTTTGTACTTTTGTTATTTCGTTGCTTTTATTATTCCGTTGCTTTTATCTTTTTGTATTATGCTTTTTATATCAATAATTATTTATACATTGTTTACTATTAAGATTGACTTCTATGTTAATCCCTATTTGCTCTTATCTATGCTAATCATTATTGAGGTTAATTTATTCTATTTATCCTCGGGATTAGCTTTTGCTTTTAATGAAATCTTTATTGGAGTTCCCGAAAAGTCAAAAGCGTTTCTTAAACCGTTTTCCAAATATCTTAAATAGGAAAAATGGATTAACTTCTCGTCATTTACGAAAAGAACAAAGGTTGGTGGCAATACTTGCGGCTCGGTAGCATAGTAGATTTTTAGTTTTCTACCATTCTTTGTTGGCGGTTCATTGACTGATAGCAAGTCACTCAATACGTCGTTTAAGGTGCCTGTCGAAACTCTGCGAGTTGCATTTTCATACACATAGTCAACTTCTGTCAATATCTTTTCAATTCGCTTGCCTGTCATTGCGCTAACGTAAATCGAACGGAAATAATCCATAAACTTGAGTTCGCTTGCAAGTCTTTGATTAAATTTGTTGATTGTGTTGGTGTCCTTTTCCACCAAATCCCATTTGTTCATTACAATAACGGACGGCTTGCATTGCTCGTTGATAAAGCCTGCAATCTTTACGTCTTGTTCTGATATACCTTTTTCGGAATCAATAACAAGAATAACAACATCGGCGCGTCTTATGGCTGCTAAAGCTCTTACTACCGAATAATACTCGATGTCTTCGTCAATACTGCCCTTTTTACGGATTCCTGCAGTGTCAATGACAGTATAGTTTTTACCGTTTACAGTAATTACGCTATCGATAGTATCTCTGGTTGTGCCTGCAATATCGGAAACTATTGATCTATCCTTGCCGATAAGTTTGTTCACCAAACTGCTTTTACCTGCGTTTGGCTTACCTACAACAGCAATCTTTAAACCGCAGTCAGTTTTTTCGGGTTCTTCGCATTCACCTAAGACAGCAACAACGGCATCTAATACATCGCCTATTCCGGTGCTGTGCTCGGCACTAATTCCATAAGGGTCGCCCAAACCCAACTCATAAAAGTCGTAAGGCGTGTCCCACGGATTATCAAGCTTGTTTACTGCTAATATAACAGGCTTTTTGGTCATTCTCAAATACTCTGCGATTAGGTAATCGTCGGGTAATACGCCCTCTTTGCCGTCACACATAAAAATAATTGCATCGGCAACCTCGACAGCCAATTCCGCTTGCGCCCTGATATGCTTCCACATTTTATCTTCGCTTTTGAGCTCAATACCGCCTGTATCTATGGCAGTAAAAGAGTATCCACACCACTCGACGTCGGCGTAAATTCTATCTCTTGTAACACCGGGTTTATCAAAGGTGATGCTTATTCTTCTACCTGCTAATTGATTAAAAAAAGTAGATTTTCCTACGTTTGGTCGTCCTATTACAGCAACAATTTTAGTCATAGTTTCCTTCCAATATTCTAATTAAACTTCCACCACCTGCCGAAATAAAGGTATTGCAATTCAAACGTTTTTCAAACTCTTTTAATGATATTCCGTCGAGAAAAACGTCTTCAAATTCCTTTAATACCGTTGATGGCAAAATTACGTTTTTGTATTTTAAATTATCTTCTGTTTGTGCGATTATATCGGTCGCAGTAAGTAACCCCGCCACGGTAACCGTTTTGCCAAACCAATTATTTTCAATGATTTTAACATCAAGTTTTAGCTTGGGATACGTTGACATAAGCTCATCGGCAAATTTTTTGAGCATTCCACCGAAAGCAACGCCGGTTATACAAGTATATTCACCCTTTAATTGCATTCCTTGCGAAAGTTCCTCTCTCGCCTCGTTAAAGAAAGTCGCAACCTCACCTACTCCGTTTTCTATTTGGTTAAAGTCCTCATAGTATTCGGCAGTCGGAATATCCATTTCCGCCAATACGTACATTTCGTCAGAACACCAAGCAAAACGAGTGCCTATTTCGGATAAACTCTTTTTCGCTATACTCTCGATAAAATCAATAGTGCGTTTTGCACAGTCCCTGCCTACCGGCTTTAATGGATATAACCCTTTTCTATGCTCGGTCAAA
Source organism: uncultured Clostridia bacterium (assembly GCA_945482995.1). GTDB lineage: Bacteria > Bacillota > Clostridia > Christensenellales > CAG-1252 > RUG14300. The sequence goes on from CALYRM010000072.1 coordinate 7,657, forward strand.
CCCACGGGAACAATGGCTACACTCAAAACAGAATCTCGTCTATTATATAGTTGTTCGACTGTTTCTTTGAGTACATCGTCGCTATTGATACCCTCCATCATAACTATTTGAGTATGAAATTTGATACCATACTTAGACAAATAGTCTATATAATCAAACACCTTCGCACTGTTTGGGTTGGCGCAAATTTTCGTTTTGATAGCTCTATCATAGCAATGCACGGATATGTACAAGGGGGATAATTTAAGTCTTGCGATTCTTTCTAAATCCTTTTGCGTAAGGTTAGACATTGTTATGTAGCTTCCGCAAGAAAATGATAATCTATAATCGTCATCCTTAACGTATAGCGTATCTCGCATTTCCTTTTTGCATTGTTCGACAAAACAAAAAATGCAACGGTTTTTACAAAGTTTGAGCTTTAAATCTTCCTCGGGATAGGTTATACCTAAGTCTTCGTCCTCTTCCTTTTGTATGTTTACCGTACGAATACCCTTTTTTCCTTGTATGGTAACGGTAAAATTCGTTTGAGCGGAATAAAACTGAAGGTCAAGTTGATCTTCGTAATCGTAGCCGTCAAAAGAAAGGATATACTCCCCTTTTTTTATGCCCGCTCTATCAAAAGGCGAATGTTTTTTTACCGATTTGATTAATAGCATTTTTATTCTTCGTCAAACTCTTGGATATATACTCTCTTGATAACGATATCTCTTATAGGGACATTCTCAAAATAACCGACAGAATGTGTTGGAACCTTTGAAATATCTATAGCAACCTTGATACTTTCATCGTCTACCGTTCTACCGAAAGCAGCGTACTCTCCGTCTAAGAACTTGCAGTCATGAACGCAAATAAAGAATTGAGAGCTTGCACTGTTTTTAACATTGGTACGAGCCATTGAGATTGTACCAAGCGTATGCTTGATTGGATTAGCAAATCCATTACTTGCAAATTCGCCGAAAATTGTCTCAGCGCCTGCTTTTCCTTGCATTTGGGGATTTAAACCGCCGCCTTGTACCATAAAGTTTGGTATTACTCTATGGAAAATTACGCCCTCATAAAAGCCTTCATTTGCCAATTTGATAAAATTTTGGCAGGTAATTGGAGCATATTCGGGGAATAGCTCTACACGCATTTTTCTCGAGTCTTGTAATTCGATTGTTGCAAATGTTCTTTTCATATCATATCTCCTTGTGAGTTATTATTTTTATTTTACGTTTGGGTTAGATTCCTCCACTGCGGTCGGAATGACATTTTATGCGGTCGAAATGACATTTTATATTGTCAGAATGACATTTTAAATGGTCAGAATGACGCGGACAGGTCAAGGATGGAGAAAGCGGATGAGATCCTTACGACTTCACTTAACTACGCTTTCAGGATGACATTTTTATGAGATTCCTCACGACTACGCTACGCTTCGCTCAGGATGACAAATTGGATGAGATCCTTACGACTTCACTTCGTTTCGCTCAGAATGACATTTTATGCGGAATGACATTTTAATTTGATAAAGTTTCACGCTTTACTCATCATCATTCTCGT
>CALYRM010000073.1 GCA_945482995.1 uncultured Clostridia bacterium
TCGGCAACTCGTCAACGCTTGCAGGCTTTTCACTCTTTGCAGTTTCTTCTAAGGCTTCTTCGTCCTCAGTTTGTTTTGTTTCAAAGGTCGGAATCGGTCTTGCCTTTGGTGCTTCTTCAACTTCTTTTTCTACTTCGGGTTGCTTTTCCGTTTTGGGCAAACTTGATAGTTCGTTTGGCAAAACATCTTCGGCTGGAATACTTTCGTCATCGGTAACATTTTCTTCAAAGCTCGGCAAATTGTCGTCTTCGTCCAAATCCATCTCAGGTTCGCCGTCCTCGTCGACCTCGATTTGCTTTTCTTCAATTTCGGTAATTACTCTTGAAGCCGCTTCTTCTTCGGTTTCGTTTTCAAGTGTTTCAAATTGTCTTCTTGCTCTAATTTTCTTAATCAATCCGACTTCAAGAAGTTGTTCGTCGGTTTGATATTCATATGAATAGTCGACCTTGGTAAATTTCTTATCTAACGGCACATCAGCCATTAGTATTTCAATTAAGGCTAAAGCTCTCTTTAAACCTAAGTTTGAACGTACCTTAACCATTAAAGGTACTTCAGCATATTTTTTCCTATCGCCAAAGTTGCGTTGGTGATAGATATTGAAGTTGTAGTCATTTGGATTCAAGGCAACAAACATGCAGAGAGTTTTACCTCTAAATGTCAATTTTGCCTTTAACTCTCTACCCAAACGATAGCTTTCGCAAGCAAAGCTTAGTCTGTCGTGTACTCTCTTATACGATAAAAGTTTATTCTTTATTTCGCTATAATAGCCTTGGACAACCTCGTTAGATTGAACGAGCTTGCTTAAAAACGATCTCTTGTAGGCGTCAAAATATACAAAACCGTCAACAACCTCGGTATGTAAATCGGGTTTAACTGCAACTTCTTCAACAGGCTGTTCTTCAACTGGTTGCTCTGCCGTTTCCTCAATCGATTCAATAATAGGCTCTTCTATTTTTTCAGTCGGTTCTTCTTCAACAGCAGGTTCCTCAACTTGAGCCTCGCTATTCTCATTTTCAATATCTTCGGGTTGTTTTTCGACTATTTCTTCGGTTGGTTCTTCATCACGAGTTTCTTCGTCAACCTCTTCAACCGATTCCTCGAGAGACTCTTCCGAGGTTTCTTCTGCCACAATCTCGCTTAGTTGTTCCTCGTCTTCTTCAACAGCAGATTCAACAACCGACTCTTCGACGTTGCTTTCGGCTTCTTGTGTAGGCTCTTCAACAACCTCTACGATTGGTTCTTCTTCGGGCTCCTCAGCGTTTTCTTCGACCTTTTCTTCGATTGCTTGTTCTTCTATTTCTTCAACCGCAGGTTCATCAAGAGATTCATCCGTACCGTTTTCGACATCTTCGACTGTTTCCTCGGCGACAGGTTCTTCCGTAATCTCTTCGATTGATTCTTCCGTCTTTTCTTCTACAACTTCTTCAATAGGCTGTTCCGCTTCTTCTTTGATATCCTCGCTTTGCTGTGCATTAGGAATAACGGAAAGGTTTGACAGCTCTGACTTATCGCCAGCCTTGTCTGCTTTCTTATTTTTGAGCGACTTATTTATAGACGCAAGACGGCAAATTCCTGCAATTATTGTGCCAAGTGCAACAGCGGCAATAGCAAAAAAAGCACAAAAAACTATAAACTCGGAAAGATAAAAGGTTTGTGAAAAAATATTAATCGTTTGAGAATACATAAAGCTTTAACTCCTAATAATATTTACTCTTAGTAAATTAAATTATATAACAAAATATATAACAAATCAAGAGTTATAATAAAAAAATTAGGAGATGAATAATATCTTTGGCAAGTTTTACTATATGTCATCAAACAACAGTATTCGTATTTTTCAAAATAATTTGATTGGTTTTTGTTCTAAAATTCGTCTTAAAATAAGGCTAAGTCATATCCATATATGATTTAAACTGCACACTATTAGTCAATTATGGACAAAATAAAGATAGACGGAAAAGTGCCATTCATGAGTCCGCCTATCAATAATTACTCACTGTACGTTGTACGTACAACGAAAAACATTGTGTTTTAACAAGTTCCCTCGACTACGCTCGGGATGATAAAAAAACATTTTTTACTACTACACTATCTGCGATGCTACTAATGCGTATGCTACTAGATTCAAAACAGCTAAGCTCCAAGCCGTAACGTTTAAAAAGTTTCTTGCGCGTTCTTTTTTCTTGAAACGAAATTCGGTAATAACCGCTTCGCCCTTTACTTCTTTAATTCCATAATAGTCCATTTTTTCACCTTCCATTAGTATATATGCTTGGGGCATAAATAATATGCCAATAAATGTGTGTGGCACATTTATTTAATGCGCAATGCAATGTAGGATAGCGTTTGCTATCCTACAATGGAAATCGATTAGTAGATTACATGATTTCCGTATGCTTAGCAACTAGTATGTAGCCGTATAGAGATTTCTCCACTCCGTTAGCACTTCGGTCGAAATGACGAACAAGGATTATGAGTATTTAACTTGCAAATTCCTATATAATATAAATTTTTATCTTGCAAGAACAGTTAATTGTATGTTATAATTAATTTTGGAGGTTTTTCTCAATGAATTATGATGTTGTTATTATAGGAGCCGGTCCGGGCGGAATTTTCTCGGCTTACGAACTTAGCAAAAAAACCGACTTAAAAATTGCCGTTATTGATTCGGGCAATGCGCTTAGCAATAGAAAATGCCCTATCGACGGCGTAAACGTGAAATCGTGTATCGGTTGCAAGACTTGCGCTATTATGCAAGGTTTTGGCGGTGCAGGAGCGTTTTCAGATGGCAAATACAATATTACAAATCAGTTTGGCGGTAGTCTTCACGAGTATATTGGCAAACAACAAGCCATTGACTTAATGCGTTATGTTGACGGTATAAATTTGGCTTATGGCGGTGAGGGTACCCGTTTGTATTCAAACGTCAACACAGTATTCAAGAAAAAGTGTCTTGAAGTGGGGTTGCATTTACTTGACGCCGACGTAAGACATTTAGGCACGGATATAAATTATGTCGTTTTGGAAAACCTATATAATGACCTTAAAAACAAGGTGGACTTCTATTTCCGCACCTCGGTTACCGATATTAAAATTGCCGATGACGATAGGTACATAATTCACAGCGAAAATGCCGAGTTTATTTCTAAATACTGCATAATATCCGTCGGACGTAGCGGTAGCAAGTGGATGGAAACGGTTTGCAACAGTCTTGGTATATCAACCTCTTCAAGCAGAGTCGATATAGGCGTACGTGTTGAACTTCCTGCCGAGATTTTTGCACCATTGACCGATCAGTTATATGAAAGCAAAATCGTGTACCGTACCAACAAATATCAAGACCTCGTTCGTACATTCTGCATGAACCCATACGGCTTTGTCGTAAACGAAAATACTAACGGTATTGTTACCGTCAACGGCCATAGCTTCGAGGATAAAGCTAAGCAAACGCAAAATACGAATTTTGCATTGTTGGTATCTAAAAACTTTTCCGAGCCATTCAAGGACAGTAACGGCTATGGTGAAAGCATTGCAAGACTATCAAATATGCTTGGTGGCGGTGTAATGGTACAAAGATTCGGCGACCTAATAAGGGGTAGAAGAAGCACGCAAAGCAGAATAGAAGAAAGCTTTTTGGTCCCAACCCTATCGGCAACCCCCGGCGACCTAAGTCTTGTAATTCCAAAGAGAATTTTGGACGATATTATCGAAATGATTTATGCGCTTGACAAAATCGCCCCCGGCACGGCAAACGACGAAACCTTGCTCTACGGTGTTGAAATTAAGTTCTACAATATGCAAGTCGAATTGGATAAGAATTTAGAAACAAGGTACAAAGGACTATTTGTAATTGGCGACGGCAGCGGAGTTACGCATTCGCTTTCGCACGCTTCTGCAAGCGGTATATACGTAGCAAGACATATTGCCGAATCAAAATAAAAAAATCGCCTTGGTTAAAACCGAGGCGTTTTTTTTCGCTAACATGCATAGTACCCTAGCGGATGAGCAATTCTTGTTTCTTCACGTCGACCGCAGTGGAGACATCTCCATACAAGCACTAACCACTTGCGAAACACAAAGACAGCCGTAATGCCAATTAGATAATTGCACATTGGATTGAGTCCTTCGACACATAATATACAAATTTATTATAGGTTTTAATAAAAATAGTTGAAACCATAATTTTTTTCTTCTATTATATTTAACGATATAGGAGAAGAATTATGAGTAGTACAAATGATTTTTTAGTCGGTAATACAAATGAATTGTTTAACGGTTTAGTTATGGGGCTTATGCACGAAGATAACAATAATTATACCAACGATAAAGAAAACACTGCTGTGGACAAGCCAAGCAAAGAGATTTTTCTTCTTAACGGTGACGATTCCGACGAAAAGAATAATTGCATAATAATTGACGGCGAAAACAAAAATACAAATATCGCCGAACTTTTTTCTATTATTGACGAGGACCACGCACTAGATAACCTCACACCCATTATCGAAGAAAAACAAGACGATATTATAAATCTTGACAATATCAATATAAAAAGTAACGCCGACAACAAGTCGGAATTTTTTCCTATTAATCTTTACGAAACAGAAGAAAATATAACTCAGTCCGAAGGTCAAAAAAAACACCTTTCACCCGACGAATTATCTAAAGAGATAGACAAAGACGTTAAAAGGCTTGACGAAGAAATGACCGACGATGAATTTAATCGACTAATAGACGATTTATTCAATCAAAACAATGCGCCGAAAATCAAGACGAAAGAAGAAATCCAAAGAGAAGAATGGCAATCAAGGGTTGTTCCTATCGATTACGTTAACTGCTTTGACGAAGAGGTGAAAGATTTGCCGATGATTGAAAATCCTTCGGACGCTCTTATCATCTGCTTAGAAGAATTGGGGAGAGTTGATATCGAATATATTTCGGCTAGAACAGGTTTGACACCAAGAGAAGTTATCGCAGACTTAGAAGGGAAAAACGCCATTTATCAAAATCCAAAAACTTGCGATAAAAAGTTTTACAAGGGTTGGGAAACCGCAGACGAATATCTGTCGGGAAACCTTATGATAAAATATAAAGAAGCCGAGGAAGCCTCTAAAACATACCCCGACTCCTTTACTAGAAATTTAGAAGCGTTAAAAGCTGCTTCACCCGAAAAATTAGTAAGCGACGATATTTACGCAACCATAGGTTCACCTTGGATTCCTGCAAGATATTATAACGACTTTTTGGTATACTACTTGAAGGTTCGAAGAATAGCTAAGGGCGTGACCTATAACACCATTTTAAAGCGCTGGGACGTCAATTACAGTGCGAAAAACCTAAATTCACGCTACGACATTTTGGGTATGACTGCCCTTGAAATCTTTGAGCACACCCTTAACAATACTCCTATCAAGGTTTATGACAAAAAAGTTGTTATGGGTAAAGAAATATTTGTTCCAAACAAAAGTAGAACGCTTGCAGGTATCGAAAGACAAAAGGAAATGATTATAGCTTTCCGTGATTGGATTTTCAGCGACCCCCGCCGTAAAGAAGCCCTTGAAAACATTTATTTTGAGAAATACGGCTGTGTTACCGCTCGTAAATTTGACGGTAGTTTTCTAAAACTTGACGGTATCAATCCCGCAGTTACACTATATCCACACCAACGCTCGGCTATTGCAAGAATAATACTCACTAGTTCTTGCTTACTTTCACACTCAGTCGGCGCAGGTAAAACCTTTGTTATGATTGCAGGCGGAATGGAAATGCGTAGAATCGGCATAAGCAAAAGAAATATGTACGTCGTTCCAAATGCTATCATCGAGCAATGGAAAAATGATTTTAATTACCTTTATCCGGACTCACATGTTTTAATTGTCGATCATCGCAATATGAGTCCTAAAAAGCGTGACGATACCCTAAAACTTATAAGAGATAGCGATTTTGACGCTATTGTAATTTCTTATAACTCCTTTAAAATGATACCTATAAGCCCGCTTTACAAAAAGACGGTACTTGAAAAACGTTTTCGTGAAATTACCGACTTAACCGGACGAAAGTATGGAAAGGAATTGTTAAGTTTATCAGAACAAATATTGGAACTTGAAAACATAATAAAAGAAGAAAAAGCAAACCCTCATAAGCAAATCTACTTTGACGATTTGAAGATTACTTCTCTATTTGTAGACGAGGCGCACAACTTTAAAAACATCAATATCATATCCGAAGAAGAACATATGGCTTTGACGCGAACAAGAAGTAGCAGTCAGCAAGCAACCGATATGCTATTGAAAATCGGTCTTTTGAGATTAAAAAACGCAAAGAGTATAGTATTTGCAACAGGTACCCCGATAACAAACAGTTTGAGCGATCTATTCATTATGCAAACTTATCTTCAACCATCTGAATTAAAATTTTACAACATAGAAAATTTCGATCAATGGGCGCTCATGTTCGGCGAAAAAACCGAAAACTTCGAAATGGACGTTGACTCGACCAATTTCAGAATCGTTGAGAGATTTAATAAATTCCATAACCTTACCGAACTTGCAAATATTTTTGCGAGTGTCGCCGATTTCCATGTTGAGGACGACGAATCGCTATTTTCGGGAATAAACCGCAAAACGATAAAGGTACCACTTTCAAAAGAACAAAGGGCATACTTAAAAGAACTCACAGATAGAACAGAGGCTATTCGCAATAGAACGCAAAGAATCAAGCAGGATAACAATTCAAATAAAAAAGGTGATAAAGTTTTTAGGGATAACCTTTTAAACGTCACACAAGATGGTAGAAAAATGGCGCTCGATATAAGGCTTGTGAATGACAAGATACAACCCTCTCAAAAAACAAAGGTTGAAGCGTGCGCAGAACAAATCTATCGCATTTACTGTAACGACCCCGATATAACACAACTCGTATTTTGCGATATATCCACACCCAAAGAGGGCTTTAACGTGTATGACGAACTGTCGAGAATACTCGAAGAAAAGGGGGTTAAGCCCTACGAAATAGCCTATATTCAAGAAGGTGGCAATAATTCAAAACGCCGTCAAGCCATTGTCGACGCTCTAAACAATAGAATTTTCAAGGTGCTAATCGGTTCTACCCCAATGCTCGGCACAGGCGTTAACGCTCAAAAGCACTTATTTGCAGTTCACCACCTTGACATTCCGTGGAGACCGGCGGATATGACGCAAAGAGAAGGCAGAATGATTAGACGTGGCAACGAAAACAGCATTGTCGAAATCTATCGCTATGTAACCGAAGGCAGCTTTGACGCATACTCTTGGCAACTCTTAGAGAGCAAACAACGCTTTATCAGTCAACTACTCTCGGGCAGTCTTGACAAAAGAGACGGAGATGAAGTTGATAGCTTAGTTTTGCAGTACGCAGATATTAAGGCTATAGCAATAGGCAATCCTAAGGTTAAGGAAAGATTTAACATATCGAACGAAATCTCAAGATTGAAGTTTCTTAAAGCACACAACATTTCTCGTAAACACTTGGTCGAATCAAACCTTTTAAATTACGAAAAGGAGTTGGAGAGAACAAAAGAGTACGCCAAAGCGCTTGAAAAGGATTACAAAATTTATGCACAAAACAAACGTTCAGGTTTTGAATTCAAGGAACTTGGCGAAAAAATTATTGCCGAATGTAGATCTGACATAAAACGAGAGCGCCCTACCGAGATTGGCGAGATATTCGGATTCAAAATAATTGTTCCTATTAGTTGCACTTCAGAATATCCCGCATTTGCTCTAAAAGCAAACTACGAGAAGCTTTTCAAACTCTACAACGAAAAGGGCGTTGAGCTGTCAAGCGTTGAAGTCGCAAAGCAAATTGATAGGTATTTGGCAGGTATCACAGAGATAATAACCGAATTAGACAAGAAAAAAGTTATTCTAAAACGCAACATAGATCAAGCAAATCAAGAACTTAACAACGAGATAGACTACGACGCACGTATCGAGTTGTTGTATGAAAAGCTTGAAGAAGTAGAAATAGAATTGGGGGTATACGACGATGAGTAAAACCGAAATTAAAAATTCCGACCTTTGCTCGCTTTCGGTAACAAGTGTAATTAAAAGTGTTAGCAATCTTATCGCAAAAGCGAACGAAAATCACATTTTATTCAAAAATTTACCTGCCGTTATGCTTTGGGGTATGCCGGGCGTAGGTAAATCACAGGCGGTCAAAGCAATTGCCGAGGAAGTACAAAAGTTGACAGGGAAAAGAACACGCACAATCGACGTTAGATTGCTTCTTTTCAACCCTATCGACCTAAGAGGTATCCCCATTGCAGATGTAACCAAAAGCTTTGCAATTTGGCTCAAACCCAAAATTTTCGACATGAACGAATCAAACGACGTCATTAACTTTTTGTTCCTTGATGAAATCTCCGCTGCGCCCCCTTCGGTTCAAGCAGCTGCCTATCAAATCACGCTCGATAGAGTTATCGGAGAACATAAACTGCCCGACAACTGTTTCGTTATCGCAGCAGGTAACCGCGTAACCGATAGATCGGTAGCATATAAAATGCCAAAAGCCTTGGCAAACCGTCTTTGCCATTTTGTGGTTGAAAGCGACTTTGTAGGCTGGAAAAATTGGGCTACCGAAAAGGGACTTGATCATAGAGTGGTCGGATTTTTAAGCAAACGTACCGATCTTTTGAGTACATTTGACGCAGGCAACGATGAAGTCGCCTTTGCAACGCCACGTTCTTGGGAGATGGTTTCAAACATTCTTTTAGCAGGTAATTATTCCAATTTGGATAACTGCTATCCCCTAATTGCAGGCTTAGTCGGTCAAGGCACGGCAACCGAATTTGTGGCTTGGTGCAAAAACAATATCTACATTCCCGATATAACTGATATAATCTCGGGCAAGGCTAATCGTGTTCCAAACACGACTGATTCTATTTACGCCACAATTAGGATTATGCTAAACTATATCACCGCTCACAAGTCAAAGGTCAAAGAGGTAGAAAACTGTATTTCATTTTCTAAACATTTTACGCCCGACATGACAGCATATTTCTTCAAAGAACTTATATTGATGGACATAGAAATAGCTAAAAGGCGTTCAATCTCCGATTGGATAAAGGTGCACGCAAAGTACTTCACTTAAAGAAAGCAGAACGCCACAATCGTTCATGCGGATGAG
>CALYRM010000074.1 GCA_945482995.1 uncultured Clostridia bacterium
TTTCTCCACTCCGTTGCACTTCGGTCGAAATGACGGTTGTGTTGGTCGGAATGACGGAATAAGGATGAGATCCTTACGTCGCCGTCCAGCTCCGCTGAGATTTCTCCACTCCGTTGCACTTCGGTCGAAATGACGGTTGTGTTGGTCGGAATGACATAACATGGATGAGATCCTTACGACTCCACTGCGTTCCGCTCAGGATGACATTATATCTTTTTAGCCCTTTGTACCACTCTTCGATACGCCGTGCATGATATATTTACGGCAGCAGATGAAGAGAATAAACAATGGAAGCGAAACCATACAAACAGCAGCCATTTTCAAAGTTGTCAATGACTCAGTTCCATATCGTCCACCATATAACGCACCGCTTAATGTACCTATTCTATCGGTAAATCCACGGGTAACCCAGTTCGTAACTAACTGCCAATCCTTGGTGTTAACTAATCTCGGCCAAATATAGGAGTTCCAAGTACCGATAAATTTTAATAGGGTAATGGAAACAAGTGTAGGTGCCGTTAGTGGTACCATAACCTTGACTAAATAGCCCATATCCGACAAGCCGTCAACCTTTGCAGCTTTGTAGAGCGAATCGGGAATTTGCATAAAGTTATTCCTTAATAGGTAAATATAATAAATACTTACTAAGAAAGGCAAAATCATTACGGTGAACGTATCTTTCCATTTGAAAGAAGCAACTGTCAAATAGTTTGTAATGGTATACATTTCACCAGGGATCATCATTGTTGCAAGCATCAACATGAATAAAATATTTTTACCCTTGAAGTTCATTCTTGCCAATGCATATGCAGTTATAATTGTGATGACAACACCAATCGAGGTTGACATAATTCCTACAACTAACGTGTTAATCAATATTTGAACGAATCCGCCCGAATTACCTGCAGATGTTTGAGTTAAAACAGCTTCATAGTTTTTCCACATAAATGTATGTGGAAAGAATGTTGGAACTGATTGTCTGAATTCAGCTTCGGTTTTGAAGGATGAAATTACCATCCAATAAAAAGGTAAAAACGCCAAAACAGCGCATATTGTTAAAAACGTATATAAAAATATGTTCTTAAAAATATTACCGACTAATTGCTTTTTTCTTTCTTTTTCTACGTTGAAATCTTTTGTGTCACGATCAAAGATTGCAGAATCGGTGCTTACTGCAGATACCGTTTGATCAAGAGTGGAATCTTTTGCACTAATTACATTGGTACTTTCGTCGATTTTCTCCGAGGCCATAGATTCTTGATCAACCTTTTCGTTTAAATTTTCGTATAAATTGTCATTTTCGTTATACATATGCCACCTCTTAGAATTTCACTCTCTTTTTGCTTACGTAGTTATTTATTAAGGTAATTACCATAATAATTGCGAACAGCATCAAAGAACCTGCGAATGCATATCCGGTACGTCCATTGTTCAAATATTGATAGATATAGCCTACCATCGTACCCATATCGTAGTCAATACCCATTTGTTCACCAAATAGACCTACGACAGCGGAGTATTGCTTCATACCGCCCATGATACCTGTGATAACCAAATATGAAATCATTGGGGAAATCAATGGAGTTGTAATCTTCCAAAGTATGGTTGATCTGCTTGCACCGTCAATTTTAGCTGCGTCATAGTATTGTTTGTTAACGCTTTGCAATGAGCTAAATAAAATCAATATCTTAAACGGCAGTCCTGACCATACTTCGTAAACAATTACTACAATGTATTTTGCCCAAGGAATAGACAATGCACCTATTTCCCATGTTGGAGAACCAATACCCATCCAATCTATAGCGTCGATATTAAACCAGCCTAATACGATATTAATCAAACCTACTGTTTCAGTGTTGTTTTTCGTACCAATGATTGTGAAGAAGGTTGCGAAAACTGCACCCATTGCCAATGCGTTAGTTAAATACGGCAAGAATAGTACTGTTTGATATGCCTTTTGCAATGGTTTGATACGAGTTAAAGCAACCGATATCAATAATGCTAATAGCGTTGAAAGTGGAACGGATATCAAAGTAAATACTAACGTGTTTACTAAGCATTGTAGGAAGTTTGCACCGCCCGTACCCGTATCGCCCTTTAATACACGAACAAAATTTTCAAAGCCCCAACCATCGAAACGACCTGTTAAGCCTTGATAATTTTGTTTTAATGCACCAATAAAAGCGTTGATAATAGGATAAAAGGTGAATATACACATTAAAACCAAAGCAGGTAGCACGAACAGCCAACCAGACTGTGATTTGAAAAATCTTCTAACCTTTTCGCTTGTTGGTAACGTAGAACCCGAAACCAAGGAATTAATCTCTTGCATTTCTTCAGAAAGAACTTCGGTTTCGCCCTCTTGGGTTTCCTTTTTAGCCTTTTTACTGAATACTGACTTTACTTTGTCAACAACAGAAGGCTTTTTTTCTTTCTTTTGCTCAACGTTAACTTCTTCAGCTTTTACTTTTTCTTTATTCTCTGACATTGTTAAATCCTCTCTTCGGTTTCAGCATTAAACAAGAATACTTTATTTGGTTTAAGATTAAACTTTAATACACCCATTTGTTCGGGAAGCACAATATCAGAGTCTACTATCGAGCGAACAGTAGGCTTGTTACTTGCTTCGTGACGAGAAACGATAGATTTATCTCTACCCATAACCTCAATATGATCAACATTTAATGACAACGAACCTTCAGGATCATAAATAAATCCTTCAGGACGGACGCCAACTTTAATTAATTGATCTTCTGCTACGGTGGACATTACTATCTCATCGCCAATGTACACATAACCATTCTCAATTCTACCATCGAAGATGTTAATTGGCGGAGTACCTAGGAAGTTAGCTACAAACAAGTTTGAAGGGTTGTCATAAATTGACTGTGGCTCACCAACTTGTTGCACGACACCGCGCTTCATAACGACCATAATATCGCAAATAGACATAGCTTCTTCTTGGTCATGGGTGACAAAAACTGTTGTGATTCCGGTTTCTCTTTGTATACGCTTGATTTCTTCACGAGTTTGTAATCTCAAACGCGCGTCAAGGTTTGACAAAGGTTCGTCAAGTAACAATACGTTAGGCATTTTAACCAATGCACGAGCGATTGCAACACGTTGCTGTTGACCGCCTGATAATTCAGAGGGCTTACGAGCCATAAGGTCCTCAATTTGAACCAAACGAGCTGCGTCAAGTGCTTTTGCTTTTGCCTCTTCTTTTGGTATTCTCATGTTGGTCAAAGGGAACATTATGTTTTGAGCAACCGTCATATGAGGATAAAGAGCGTAGTTTTGGAAAACCAAACCAATACCCCTTCTTTCGGGTGCAAGGGTCGTTACGTCTTGATCGTCAAATAAAATGCGTCCTTTGGTTGGAGCTTCTAATCCCGATAACATAAACAAGGTGGTTGATTTTCCGCAACCTGATGGTCCAAGTAAACCAACAAGTTTGCCCGACGGAATCTCGATACTCAAATCATTTACAGCTATTACGGGTTTGCCCTTTTTCTCTCTCGATGGAAATACCTTTGTTAAGTGTTGAATTGAAATCTTCATAAGCTTTTAGTCCTCTCGCTTTAAAATCTTAAATGTTATTGTTTTTTGATATCCCTCAACCTCAAGCGTATCGGGAAGGTTTTGTGTTACATATTTATCGTCTAAGTCTACCCATAGGTTGACATATTCTCCTGCTTTGACCGAATTGGTTTCGGTATAATTCCTGCTTTTCAAAAGCACGTAGGTTATTTCGCCATTCTCATTCGAAAATCTAACCTGTAAGCTTTCGTTAAAGCCATCGATTTCAGATACGTCTGCCGCAATCGTCAATTTGCAGAAATAATCGTGTCCGAATACTTCGCTATGCTTCGGTTTCTTTTGTTTAAATTTGACTTTAAACACCTTGACCAAAAGCCATCTGAAAAATTTGATTGTATATCGATTGCCAATCAATAGGTCGCCGATTAAGTAGATTACTACAAAGTATACTACTACTATTATCGCCGCCTTTTTGTCGGCACTGCTTTTTACTACACCATCCGAACTTATGCAATACTTATCGCTTTTCTCTCTAAATTCTTTGTCTAACTCCGGAAGTTTGTCGGATTTATAATTCGCATTGTATTCGTTTACAAAATCGCTTACATCGACAAAGAATTGTTCGCTAAAGTCTAAACTTAAATTTACTTCTTGAAATACGTTGCCATCACAATCGATTATCTCGATTTTTTTAAGGGATTTTACAGTATCTTGATCCAAATCAATGTACATAAATCCGTATTCCAAACAAGTTGCGTTGGTGTCTTTTTTACCATCTTTATTGCTGTCAGAGTCAAGCACCGATATTTCGTGAGTGGCATTATCAAGATCGGTAATTATGAGCTTAGCGTGATTATAAATTTCTTTGGTTACGTTGTAGTTTTTCTTCAAGCCATATACAAAGCCTGAATATGCCTTGTGAAGCTTGGCGTCAGATATCGTTTCTCCGTTTTCACTAACAGCGGGAACCAAAGACGCTGCATTGAATAAAACAATACCTCCACCATTTTCAAAATCTGTTTGATAAGTATATTCACTTTCGTAATAACCACCTACTATGGATATTGCAGTGGTGTAATCACCTTTATCAAGCGATTTATAAATAATGGAAACAGACTCACCATATAGCATATAGAAATATGGCAAGAAAACTGCAAGCAATATTCCTATAATAAAGGTAAATAGATAATAGACGACGTTTGCAAAAATTTTACCTTTCTTCATCGTCGGAAGTATCTACTGGTACATCAGCGGTATCTGTAACATCCGCTTCAACTACTGCTTCATCAACCACCGTCTCTTCCACAGCAGTTTCTTCAAGAGCAACCGTAGTTTGTTTATTGGACTTAAACGCATTTTCACGCTTTCTTAAGTTCTCACGTTGTTCTTCATACTGTTTCTTATTAAACACAGGAATTAAAAAGTATACGGCAACTATCAATGCGATAACCACGCCACAACCAATGAAGAATCCAACGTCTACAGACTTTAGTCCGTTTAGAAGTAATAAGTTTCTTATCATTTTATTCTCCTTGCCATAGTAATTGAAAATACTACGTTCATCACTTTAAAATAAAAAAGTACAAAAAGTGTTAATCACTTTTTGCACTTTGTCGATTTTGCTCAATAAAGGTCACGAAAAAGACGGTATTGTAAAAATAAGAGTTATTTAGTTGTAGCATGCAATACATTCTTTCCATTTTGAATTTGCGCTCCCTCTAATTCTTTAAATAAATCTTACTATGTTAATTTTATCATGTAAAAAAGAAAAAATCAACAATTTTCGACCAATAATATTTGAACTATTTTTTAACTGCTTAAAATATACTATTTCATATATTCATTATTTGATTATATAAATATATTTAGTTACTTTGTTTATCTATATTATACAGCCAAAAAAATATTTTTCAAGTATTAGTTAATAAATATTTTTGGCAAAAATTACCAAATGACATCTTAATTGTGGATTAGCAACGTCTATTAGTTAAATTCGTATTTTATTTCAACCGAGCTTCCATCAGTGTTCGTGTAATTTATCTTGATATAATCAAAGTCATCCGAATACTTGGCTAAAAGCTTCATATCGTGACAATCGATTTCGTAACCCAAAAATCCGCTCGGGTTCGTTACGTCAGCACTTAACGTGGTTGAGTTTAGAGATATATTTTTAAAATAATTTAATTTAAAGACCATAGAAACTTCATCAAGTTGTTCTACGTCAAGATTAGCTTCTTCTCCGTCGATTGAAACGATTTTTCCGTCAACCACTGTGACACTTCCACGAATTGTGGATTTGAATTCGTTATTTCCGTCAATAGAAATTTCATTCAATTTTTCTAGTGTGTAATCTATGGTGTTTTTTTCAGTTTCCTTTGTCACAACAAATTTATTATTCAAGGTAACATCCCCTGTGGTTGTCGAAACCGAAAGCGTCCAACCGTCATAGTCGACATCTAATAGAGTATTAAACTTTTCCATATCACTAGCAGTTACGTTAGTGATAAAGTCGCACGCACAAAGAGTGACTATTAATAATATTGAAATAACTAATAATAAACAAAACTTTTTCATCCTCAATCACTCCTTATAATAAATGTTTAATCAAATATACAATTGCACCAAGTATTGATATGACTTTGACTACGCCTTTCGTTGCATTCTCGGTTGCTGTTTTTGAATTTTGGTTTGCAGTTTGAACTGCGATATTGTATTCAGAAATTGCACTTTCTAACGTTTGATATGCTTCTTGAACATCGATCGTGGCTTTTTCCGCTACGCTAAGTTTTTTATAGGCTTGAATTGCCAAGTTGATTTTATCAAATTTTTGACGAGTACCTCTTGCATTTGCAATCTCTTCTGTAGCGTCAACAAATGCTTGAGCATTTTTGGATAATACATTTTCCTCTACAAAAGTAATCTTTGCCGTTGCTGTAAAGTCTCCGTGTTTAATTGTTATGGTTTGCTCTCCCGACTTTGAACTATCAAAGCCTTCTATCGTGTAGTCAGTGATAGCCTTAGTCGTTCCGTCATCATAAACAGCTTCAACCGCAAGTTTTGAGCGAAGTTGTGTTTCGGTAGCACCAATTTTAAGTTCGACAATAGTCGGATTAACTTGTATTTTTTGAACAATTGGTTCGGGTAAATCGCTTTGTTTTACCGTAACTTTAACAATTGTAGTCAATCCGCTGTGAGTTATTGTAAGGGTTTGTTTTTCAAATACTGTCGGGTCAAAGCCTTCTATTGTATAATCAAGAACTTCCTCTCTCGTATCGTTATCATAAATTAATTCTACCGATAACAAGTCCTTTATTAATTCAATATTAGCTTCGCTCTCCTTTATCGTTAGCTCGGCTGGCGTGCATACCAATTCAGTGGGATTTGGTTCGGGCTGTTCAATTACAGTTCCGTTTGAATATTCAATAGTTATCGATTCAAGAAAACAAGCGCCACTTCCGGTTTGCTCATAGCAAAGCGCAAAATAAGTATCATTGCCGTCAACATTCCAAGTTACACCCGTTTCGGTTACCGTCTGCGTGCCGTGGTCGGTGCCATTTGATGGCTTGCCAGCAACCTCGGTATATGGTGTGTTTGAGGTCAAAAGCTTCCAAGGTCTAGCGGTTTTTCCGCTAACAATATTTGCAGTTACCGACTTAATAGCACCCGGAGTCGCAATATTGCTTGCCAAATAGTAACTACTTTGTGTGCAATTAAATTGCATACCTGTAGGTGGATAAGCCGAGCTTCCACCATAGATGAACGCCATACCACCAATACCGCCTGAACTCCAAGTCTTAAAACCATAGCCGGTGGTTAACATAAAGCTACTTTGGGTAATGGTTACAAACTCGCTTTCAGTATTTCCACTTGACGACTTTGAAACTGTAACTAATGCTAACGCATTTATGCTTGTATTCTCAATGGAAGTAGCTGTGATAATTACATCACCCTCTGATAAAGCAGTTACAACACCCGTTGTAGATACGGTTGCTATCGAACTATCCGAAGACTCCCAAGTTACTCTTGAGTCTGCATCAACCGGGCTTGTAACGACTTCAAGCTTACGACTTTGTCCAATATTTAATGTGATTTCATCGGGATTGATTTCAAGTCCTTGTAGTACAACAGGGGTTGAAGAATCTCCCCAAATCATATCTGCATAATTTTGATTATCGACGAATGGATTTCTATTGCCTTGAATGGACTGAATAACGTCATTTCTTGCTCTCTCAATATCGTCAACAGGATCAAGCTTATTCCATCTTAATAGCATTGCAATAGCATTTTTTTCGGATCCCGCCGAAATAATGTGTGTGAAGTTTAATTCACCAAAATAGCTCGCACTACCAGAACCATTCGTTGTACCATATACTCTTGAATAATGATTATAGTGAGTGTATACGTACATAACGATTCTTGCAACGTCACCCTTAACTTTATCTAACGGCTCAAATACTCTGTCAGAAATATATCCGCCTAAAGCCACGGGGTTATTTAACGCGTCCTCGTAATAAGCTTCGCTTCCATTGCTAACTTCGCCATACTTATTGTTGCCTCTTGCGCTGTTTAAGCCCGATTCAGCAGGACGAATGTGTGCAAGGTCGCTACCACCACCGTTTTTACCCCACAATCCATTGGATAGACTTTGGCACCAAACGTGTTCTCTATTCCAAGTACCTTGATGACCACCTCCCCAACTCGAGCTTATGTCTGCTTGAGAATAAAATTCCATAACGTTGCCGTTTGTGCCCGGATCGGTTCTTTTGACAATACTTGGATCGCTACAATCACTATAAGTAGTATAATTCTTGTGCGTTGTGGTAATTAAATCATGTAGCTGTCCTAATAGCGCATTGCCGCCTGAAGCGGTTATGCCTTTATAATAATCGCTAGAAGATGCGAATGCTACGTCCGCATCAATAAAAGCGAAAATATTGGCAACCAACACAAGTATAAGAACAATTGATAAGAGACGTCCTATTCCGAATTTTTTCATAATATCTCCAAATTAAATAGGTTTTCGTCAAGTAAATTAATACTTCGACATTTTCTTTTTTATATTATATCAAATTTTTATTAAATCTACAAGTTTTATTTTATAAATTAATAATTTATAATTTATAATTTTGCATTCCAAATAATTAACTGTATTTATACTAAT
>CALYRM010000075.1 GCA_945482995.1 uncultured Clostridia bacterium
GGTTTGCTTGACGAAATCCGAAGAACTTTCAAAAGCAGTTGCTCAAAAGAGTCGTAAACTAGATGTCAGTTTTTCTCTCGATTTTAAAAATAGCATAGCAACTCTTATAGCGACAAGCGAAAAAACAAGCGTTGAAGTATCTTTTGACGGCGTTTCAAATTATCGAAACCTCAGTTATGAAGAAGTGCTTGCACAATTAACAAAAACGGGAAATACCGATTTTGTATTGTCAAGTTTGAGCTTTAGCGGAGATGGATATTTGCCGAAATCCGCGCTAAACTCGTTGAGAAATCAAGCCTTGGAAAAATTAAGGATAGCAATAATTAATAATTATACCGTTGCCATTTGTGAGAATAATAGTAGCAACAGTCCGAGGAATATCCCTAATAAAATAGTAGGTAAAATTGTTGAAACGGACATACTCAAGAATATTGATGACGCCGTTGCGGTAGTATATTATCCTAAAATCGTATCTACAAAAGAGTATCTAAAAGCAGTTGATTTTTATAAAGAAAACGACAAAAGACTGTATATAAAATTTCCCTTCTTAGTAGATACCGACGAACAGATGGAGTATATAAGATTTGCTGCCGATAACAATGTAGGCGTATATGCTGACAATGTTTCGATTGTAGAATTAGCAAGGCGTTTTTCGGTTGGATATATAGCAGGTATTGGCTTGAATATTGCTAACAAACTAACGGCAAATGAATATGATGACGCTGACGCCGTTATTGAGTCGGTAGAGATTAAAGACAAGTCTCTTTTAGGTGTACATACTTATTCATACGGAAGAATCCCCTTGATGTATTATGAGCATTGTCCCAACGAAGTGATAAGCGGAGTAGGTTGCGAGGGGTGTAAAAATAAGGCTCGTGATATTACGTATTCGCATAAGGGTGATTTTAAATTGAGGGGTGTTATCACAAAGAAGAGATGCTATTACACAATGTATTCGGATAAAAAAATTAATTTATCAATTAGCAACGGCAAATGCTACGTGAATTTGATTTTAGATGATTATTGTCCAACCTTTAACGGACTAATAGGTGAATAAAATGATAAGTAAAAGAGTTTTAAAGGCTTTGGAATACGATAAAATATTAGGTATTGTAAGTGATTTTGCACAGTCTGAAAAAGCGAAGTCAATGGTTTTAGCGACCGAGCCGACTTTAAATTTAGAACAATGTAAACGACTTTTAGCCGAAACGACAGAAGCAAGTAGACTTTTGTATCACTACAACGTCAATCCTTCCTTTAACGTCGATGATGTTACTGAGTCTATAAGATATGCAGAAAAGCAATCGACGTTATCAATCAAGGAATTGATGTCGATTGTAACCGTGTTAAGAGTTTCTTCCGAGGTGAAAATCGCCGTTTGCAAAAATGCAAGCGAGTTACCTATTTTGTATGAATACGGAAGTGAAATTTACACTGCCGATATTTTGGCAGAAGAAATCGATAATGCAATTTTAAATGATGAAGAATTAAGAGATTCAGCTTCAGCCGAATTATCAAGCATAAGAAACGCAATAAGGCGTGGAAATGAACGGTTAAAGGATAAAATTATATCTATTATCAACAACAGATCAATATCGCAGTATTTGCAAGATAGCATTGTTACCAAGAGAGACGATAGATACGTTATTCCTGTTAAAAGCGAATATCGTTCTTTTATTCGAGGAATTGTTCATGATCAATCAGCGTCGGGGCAAACCGTATTTATTGAACCGGCAGAAGTAGTTGAAATGAACAATGCGCTAAGACAGTTAGAGTTGGACGAGGCAAAAGAAGTTGAAAGGATATTAAGAATGTTTACCGCAAGAATTGCTTCGATTTCAACACAAATCTTAAAAAACCTTTCGGTGATTGTGGAATTGGACGTTATATTTGCAAGAGCTGTTTTCGGAAAAAGATATAATGCTGTTGAGCCGATATTGAACAATAAGGGATATATATCAATAAGAAGAGGCAGGCATCCGCTTATAGACGCAAAAAAAGTTGTTCCGATTAGCGTTGAATTGGGTAAAAACTATAATTTACTTCTTATCACAGGACCAAATACAGGCGGTAAAACGGTATCGTTGAAATTGACGGGCTTGTTTGTTTTGATGGGGATGAGCGGATTATACATTCCTGCAATCGAGGCAGATTTGTCAATCTTCAATAAAGTATTTTGCGACGTAGGAGATGAACAGAGCATAGAGCAAAGCCTTTCGACGTTTTCTTCACACATTCGCAACGTTGTTGATATCGTGAACAACGTTGATAAAAATAGTTTGGTTTTGCTTGACGAGTTGGGCGCCGGGACAGATCCCGAAGAGGGCGCTTCACTTGCTGTATCGATAACCGATTATTTGCGTCAAACGGGCTCTAAATGCATTATAACCACGCATTATTCGCAATTAAAAGAATACTCGTACGCAACGGACGGCGTAGAAAATGCCTCAATGGACTTTAATCCCGAAACCTTTGAGCCGACCTATAAACTAATTATCGGCATTCCGGGAACAAGTAATGCGCTTGAAATAAGTAGGCGTTTAGGTTTGAAAAATGAGATTGTAGAAAATGCAAAGGGCAAAATCAGCGTAGAACGTAGAAGTTTTGAAGAAGTATTGCAATCAGCCGATCAAACGAGAAGAATCGCCGAAGAAAAGAAGATTGAACTTGAAAAGAGAATCCAAGAATTAGAGGAAGAAACAGAGCGTTATAGACGTTTGCAAGATAAACTAAGGAATGAAATCGATAGACTTAATCTTAACGCAAAGAAAGAAATCAAGCGAATGGTTGAAAATGCTTTGGTTGAGGTTAACGATATACTATCTCAATTAAAGGATTTGCTTGCAGAACCTACTACGGGTAGCTATTTTGAAGCGGCTAAACTCAAAAAACAGATTGAAAACGTTTCGGTTAAACTGCTTAACGACGAGAGCGAAAAATTTGAACTATCGGACGAACCGCCTATCCCTGGCGATAAGGTATTTTTATCAACAATTAACGATGTTGCTGTGCTAGATAGTATTTCACCAAACGGCGAATATATTGTCAAAATAGGCAACATAAAAAGTACCGTAAGAAAGAAAAACGTCAAGAAACTTGCCGACCAAAACTATAGTAATAAGAAGAAGCCCGAACCCTCAAAACCAATCAAATACGTTAATCCCGTACAGCCAATGAAAAACGTGCGAGAAATCAATTTGCTTGGAAAATATGTTGACGAAGCAATATACTTAGTAGACGAATTTATAGCAGACTGCAAGGCACATAATCTTGAAAGTTGTAGAATAATCCACGGAAATGGTACGGGCGCTTTGCGTAACGGTATTTGGGATTATCTTAGCGGCGCAGACGTTGTAAGTTATAGACTAGGAAAGCGTGAAGAGGGTGGTAGCGGTGCTACCATTGTCAGACTAAAATGATTTACGAACAAATTTTATCAGCAAAAGGAACTACACTTGAAAAAGTAAAGAGAGGCTTTCAAATTGTTGGGCTAATTCACTTTTTGACAGCCTTTATAGCGTTTATGTTTCTAATATTTATATATTGGAAGTGGGCTTTGTTGACGCTTATTTGGTTTTCCTTAGGTTTTGTTTATGGGAGCGTGGCTTATTGTTTTTCGTTTGACTATAAGTATTTTTACAAAAACGGAGAATTTACAGTTTACAAGTTGAATGCTTATAATAAGTACATTAAAAAGTTATCAATCAGCGTAAACGAACTACAAATCGTAGAAAAACAAAAGGCAATAAGTTTAACCAATATAAACAATAAAATTTATATAAAATGCAAT
Organism: uncultured Clostridia bacterium; assembly: GCA_945482995.1. Classification (GTDB taxonomy): domain Bacteria; phylum Bacillota; class Clostridia; order Christensenellales; family CAG-1252; genus RUG14300. The sequence continues at coordinate 3,791 of CALYRM010000075.1, forward strand.
AATATGGTGTATGCGATATCACCCGATGACTATATGTTATCACTAATAAAAAGCGGAGCAAAAGAAGAATGAAAGAATATGTTTATTTAGACAATGCTGCAACCACTAAGGTTTTAGATGCTGCAGCCGAGGTTACAGAAAAATATTTAAAGAGTCAATTTTTTAATCCCTCGGCTCTCTACCAAAACGCTATAAACGTTGCAAGAGATATAAAAACTGCACGCAATACCATAGCAAGGATTTTAGGAGTTGAGGAAAATACCTTAATCTTTTTGTCAAGCGGTTCGGAAAGTGATAATCAAGCCTTATTTTGCACGCATAAAAGACCGCATTCAAGAATAATAATTTCGGCTACCGAACATTCCGCTGTTTATAATAGTGCAATGGAACTCAAACAACGTGGCTTTGACGTTGTAGAAGCGCCAACCGATAGAAACGGAAAGGTCATTGAAGAGGATTTTGTAAAATTACTAAACGACAACGTTTCTATGGTATCGATTATGCACGTAAACAATGTTACCGGTGCAATCAATGATATCAAAAGACTTGTTGAGTTGACAAAAGAGTCTTGCCCCACAGCATTATTCCATTCGGACGGAGTTCAAGCCTTTTGCAAAATCCCCGTTAAACTTAAAGCATTGGGTGTTGATTTATATAGCGCAAGCTCTCATAAGGTTGGAGCGCCAAAGGGTAGCGGTTTCTTGTACGTAAAGAAAGGCGTAAACGTTTCGCCGCTTATATATGGGGGCGGTCAAGAAAGGGGCTTACGCTCATCAACCGAAAACGTTCCCGCTATTATGGGATTTGCAACGGCTTCACAAATTGCATACGAAAACATGAATATTCTAAAAGAAAAAGGTAATGAGTTTTTCGGTACTCTTCGTGAAAAACTTTCTCAAATCGAAGATATGGAGTTTTTGACAAGCGAAAATTCGGCACCTCATATTCTGGCACTTGCATTTAAAAACGTTAGGGGTGAAGTGCTTATGCATTCCTTGGAAGAGTATGGCTACATAACCGGCATAGGCTCTGCTTGTTCGAGCAAAAAAGGTACGGCGAGAATTCCTGCCGCGCTTGGACTTAGTGACGGGTATCAAGATGGAATCTTGAGAATAAGTATCAATCCGTATGACGAGTACGATGCAAATCAATTTGCCGAAAAAATGATTGAATGTTATAATTTATTAAAAAAATATATTAGGGTGTAATTTATGGAAAAAGTTATTTTATTGAGATATGGTGAAATCTATTTGAAAGGACGTAATAGAGGATTTTTTGAAAGACTTTTATTATCAAACGTAAGAAAAGCGGTTGAAGGCTACGACTGTGTTGTGAAGGTATCCTTAGGTAGATACTACGTTGAAGGTTTTGCAGAAGAAAATACTATGGATATAGTCGAAAGACTTATAAAGGTTAGCGGTTTATATTCGCTAAGTATTGCTTATAAACTAAAAACCGATATTGACGAGATAGGAAAACTTTGCGCTGAGATTGCACCAAAGTCGGGATCGTTTAGAATAACTTGTAAAAGGGCGGATAAAAAAGTTCCACATACTTCTGTAGAAATATCTCAAATTATTGGCGGTTATTGTTTGGATAAAAATCCAAATTTAACGGTTGACTTACATACTCCCGATAAAGAAATACATATTGATATTCGTGAAAATGGCGAAAGTTACGTTTATTTTGATAATGTTGCTTGTATTGGAGGTATGCCAATTGGTAGTAGCGGTAGAGCACTTTGTCTTCTATCCGGCGGTATTGACAGCCCGGTCGCATTGTTTAGAATGGCAAAAAGAGGTTTGTCGGTAGACGCCATACACTTTCATAGTTTTCCGTATACAAGCCTAATGGCAAAAGAAAAAGTTTTGGATTTAGCAAAAATCGTGAGCGAGTATTCTGGTCCAATGCGTGTTTATATCGTAAAATTTACAGAAATTCAAAGACAAATTCATGAGAATTGTCCTGCTGAATTTATGATTACCATAATGAGACGAATTATGATGAGAATTGCCGAAAGAATCGCTATCAAAAACGGTTGTGGTTCTATTATCACCGGTGAAAGTCTTGCTCAGGTTGCCTCTCAAACCCAAGAAAGTATAACTGTTACAAATGCGGTTATCGAGCATTTACCTGTTTTCCGTCCGCTCATTGGTATGGATAAAGAGGAAATAATCGACACAGCGAAGCAAATTGGAACGTTTGAAACAAGCATTTTGCCGTATGAAGATTGCTGTACGGTATTTTTGCCTAAAAATCCGATTATTAGACCAAAACTTGATATTATCGAAAGAGCTGAGAGAAAATTGGATTACGAAAAATTGATTGAAGAGGCAATCGAAAACGTTGAAATTGTTGAAATTGGATAGGCGAATTATGCTAAGGAATGAAATACGTTAGCAAATGTTCAATGTGCAATTACCGATTAATTGATTGTACGTTGTAGTGGTTTTAATGCTATCCGTTCACTATAATGACTTTTAATTATAAACTTTTTCAATGTGGCAATCACCAATTATATCGGATTTGCCGTGAACGATTGGCAAAATCTTAATTGTGTTTAAGCCAATTAACGCATCGGTTTGGATTTCTACTTTTTTGTTTGTATTGCTTATTTCCGCTATTGTAATTGTGCCGAGCATCGTTTCGTTTTGTACGATGTAGGAACACTCTTTTTGGGCGTTTAATTCGATTAATATTTTATTATCGCTGAGCGTAATATTTGCGTCTACCGTGGGCTGAAGAAATAGTTTAGATACTTCCGCATTGTTAGGCGCATAATCATAAATAATATATCTTTCGGGTGTGTTATTTGAGGCAAGTTTTATTTGATTTGTTCTATTCAAAACCAATAAATCAATAGCTTGCTTTTTTGTTTGTCTTGGAGGAGGGGTTATTCTATCGTCGATTAACTTTTCTAAATAGACTATGCCGGAGCTGCCTGTTTTTTCTATCATGTCCTCGGATTTCATTGTGAGATTTCCTTGCCAAACGGTATAAACGTTGTTTCTATCATAAGCGACAACCCAGCTATCACTATTTTTACCGTTTACTTCAAAGGTACCTGTTTTTGCACAAAGATTTTTATATCTTGATAGTTTTCTTGCCGTTCCTTTGTTGGCACATTCATTTAAACAGTCGTTTAGCATTGTAACACTATTTTCGTCAATAACCTTATTTGAACTTATTTTTCGACTATAAACTATATTATCGTTCCCGTCTTTTATCATTCTTACAGTGCTAAGCGGTGAATAGTAGCCATTGCTTGCTAACACTGCATATGCGTTTGATATCTCAGCAATAGTGACTCCGTTTGAAATTGCACCCAGAGCCAAGGAATAGTTGTAGTCTTTTTCGTTTACGTTGATTCCGAATTTTGATAGGGTGTTGTTTGCTTTATAAAAACCTACACTCTGCAAAACTTTAACAGAACAAATATTTGAGGAATAACTTAACGCTTCACGGGCGGTGATTAGCCCTCTATATTTGTTGGAATAATTGTTTGGAGTATAGTCCCCAAAAGATGTAGGGGAATCATCGATGGTAGTTATTGGATATATAACGCCGTTTTCAAATGCTGAAGCATAAATAAAAGGTTTAATAATCGAACCTGCGTTTCTCTTCATTGTAAAAGGCGAGTAAATGTGATTGCTTGCATACGCTTTTATAGAATAGTCGCCTGTATTTTCTATCAAAATAGAAGTTGCAACGTCAGCCTTTTTAATTTGTTCAAAGCATTTAATTTGTTCGTCTACATCTAAATAGGTATATATCTTGTATCCCATTTTCTTTAATTCAAGCTCGCCTAATCCCAATATTTTTGACGCTTCCTCTATGGCGAGCTGGTTGTAACTTTGAAAGCCTGCATTTAGCGGCGAATTTGTTTCAATGTTTTGCGCATTAGCCTCTAAATAATCTTCGTTACTGATAAGGTTTTGTTCATGCATGAGCTTTAAAATAGTATTTTTTCTACTATTATTGTTTTTTATATCGATTAATGGAGAATACTTTTTCGGATTTGCCACAACAGCGGCGATTGAAGCACATTCATTTAAGGTTAACTGTTCGGGTTCTTTACCGAAAAACATAAAAGAAGCGTTTGTAACGCCATAAATTCCGCTACCAAAATAAATAATGTTTAAGTACATTTCTAATATTTCATCTTTTGTAAATTCCTTTTCTATTTTCTTCGCCAATATTGCCTCGTCAATTTTTCGTTTAATAGTTTTCTCGTTTGTTAAGTGTGTGTTTTTAACTAATTGACAAGTTATAGTTGAAGCACCTTGTTCTAAAGAATGAGTTTTAATATCATGAACAATTGCACCAAGTATTCTGTAATAATCTAATCCGTTATGCGAATAGAAACGTTTATCCTCGGTCGCAATAAACGCATTTTGGAGATTTTTTGGAATATTTTCTAGTTCGGTGTAACTCTTGTTAGCAGTGATTACATTATCATTATTATCCAATAGGGAGAGTGAAGTCGTATTCTTTTTAAGTTTTCTAGAATCGATGTTAATTGATGAAGCATAAATAATAGTCCCTATTATCGCCAAGAGAAACAATACAAAAATACAAACTAAAAGTGATAGAAATACCTTTTTAACACCCTTTTTCATCAATGGTAGTATATGTAAAAAATTGGTTTTTAAACTTGTTGCATAACAATTGATTTTGTGGTATATTTATATCTGTGGCTAATGTGCAGAACACCTTGCATATAAAATGTCATTCCGAGCCATATAAATCGTCATCCTGAGCATATAAAATGTCATTCCTAAGCGTTGTGGAGGAATCTAATCCTTGTTTCGTCATACTGTGCAAAAAAATGTCATACTGTGCCAAAAATTGTCATCCTGAGCGGAGTGCAACGGAGTCGTGAGGATCT
>CALYRM010000076.1 GCA_945482995.1 uncultured Clostridia bacterium
TGTCTAACGAAGCTACTTAACGCCTGATCAAGTTGCTGCTGATTGGCCAATTGCTGCGTTTCTTCAACCACGATGAGGCTTAGCTTGTTAGTTGGCTTGAAGCTACGAGTGCGGCTGACATCGCTACCACCAATGCCGTGAAAGGTAATGCGGTGATTAGCATCCTTGATAACTGGTGGAATGGTGCTACTTGTGTAATCGGTGCCAAAGTCATCTAAGGCTTCAATTACTTCATTGAAACAGCTATCTTTTAAACTATTCGCATTACATCTGCAGATGGCGATATCATGATGAGGATACTTATTGAAGTAATAGGCTACTATTTGCGATGCCGCCTTACTTTTGCCGCTACATCTGGGTGAGTATAGTATGGCAGTGTTATAGTTGGTAATCCATAATGGTTGATATGCTTTAATAACATTGATAGTAGGCACTAATCATCACCTTCAAACTTAATGATGATGTTGTTGCCGCTGTCTACACCTTTGCCGACTAAGCCGCGATTAACTAAGTCATCATATAGGAGCTTTGCCGCCGTAGGTTTCGTAGCTGCTAAAACTGCTAAGTTGCTGCGGAATGATACTAAGCCTAAACCATATTGCTGCTTAAGGTAGCTTTCGGCATCAGTTCCAAGTGTATCAAGGTAGCAGTTGAATTCCTCATGAGTAATACCAAAGGCAGCTAAGGCATCATCAAGCGGAGTAAAGGCTTGTAAGGCGGCTTCTAAGTCGATGAGTTTGGTGGATTTAGTTTCAGGCGTGCCGTTTTCGATAGTCATTTGGTTTACTGGTATTAAATTAGACATTCTTTATTCCTCCTGTGGTTCCCTTCTCCGCCACATATTGTTTAAGTATTGCGGAACGGTTTATTTGGTTCGGCACCATTATGCGATTATAGCCTTGATTGGCCGTATTGAAACCAACAATCATATTTAAGCAGATGTTAAATACAGATGTAATAATAGTAATGACTAAGGCAGTAGTAGTCAACCAACCATTAACAACTAAGCTGCTGAATACGGCGGTTAGCAATGCACTGCGGATTACTTTGTTAATTGTGCGGCTGCCATAAAACTTATTTTGATTTTGTATCACACGGCCTTGTTGCGCCACATCTTCAGCGTTATATAGTTGAGACTTAGTAATTGGATGATAATTAGGAACACGTAAGTAAGGTAAATTAGCATCTATATACTCGGGAGTTAACTGCGCCGTTAAAGTATCTATTTTACGTTGTAGGTTAGCTAGTTTGGCTTCATCTTTAGCGGTGATAATTGCGTGATTACGTATAGTTAATTGCTTTGCCTTTAAAGCTATGATGGCTTCTTTCTTCCATCTGATATATAGCGGTTTCTTAATGCTGTTTAGGTTGTAGTTGGCTAACCAGTCAGCCATATCGGCGTCAACCATCATCGCCATTTGTCGAATAATGTCTTCCTTCTCGACATAAGCAGGTTGTTCTATGTTGGTTTGATGTCTCCAATTAAGCATTAAAAGGTAAGCGCAGATGCAACCAATAGTATTAATTAGCCAACGTGTCCAGAACGCGGTAGTGTATATCGCAGTTGGATCAATGGCAATGTTGATAGTAGCACTAATAATTGTTATGGCGAAAGATAAGATTAGGCCGACAATGGATAATGTGCTACGTAGATATGATTTCTTTATTTTCATGAAAGCCTCCAAAGCGGCGTTGGCTATCTATTGACTAATAGACAGCCTCTCTTACCGCGTGAATTGTTATTGATTATTGTGGTTTTTGTATTTCTTTAAGGCACTAAATATACTTTCGCTAATATGTTCTTTAACCGCTTCGCCGTAAATTTCATAAAGTATATGATTATACCAGATGGTAAATGGTAAGCTAATTATATTACATATTAGGGTGATGCTGAATACATATAACAACTTGTCGCTTAATGATGTGAATAGGTAAATACAACCTATACCCAATAGCATTAAGGCAGGGAATCCTAACATTGTAGGAACATAAGCAAAACGACTTGGTATATTCTTTACTACACCTGCGAATAAGCCTTTAAGGCTGAAGATGCCGACTAAAGCAAAGCAGAATACGCCGAAACCACCCAATGCTTCTTTAGTGCGGAAAACTTCCCACTTGATAGCAAAGATGATTAATGGCGTTACGACGGCAATTAGAAAGCGTGTAAGTAAAAGAATAATACGTTTCTTAAATAGAGTAGGAGTGCTGTTTTCCATAGAAGACACCTCCTATTATAACTTGTTTGCTAAGTCTGTTAAATTAGGTGCTGGTTCGTCTTCAATGACGGCAGGTGCGCTCTCTTGATTGATAGCTGCGGCAACTACTTCTTGTTTTGCTTCAACTCCACCTGCGATGCGGATAACTTCATTCTTAGTGCTGGCAGATGCCTTACTATTTAATACGTAGGTTAGGGTGATGTCTTGAGTAGTAGCCACTTGTTTTTCTAATTCTTCTATGACAGTGTAAGCCTTGTCTAACTTCTCTTGTAGAGTCTTAATAGCGGTTTCGCTATTAGCGGCAATAGATTTAGCTTGTTCGATAATCTTGGTAATGCGTTTATTACCAAATAGGTTATTAAGCACACCTAATAATGCTAAGAAGGCAGATGAACTAACTAAGGCTAAGACGCCTTGGAAGATGTCATTGCCGATTAAGGATTTAATCCAATTGAAAATTTCTGACATGGTAATTACCTCGTTATTGTTAGACGGCTATAGTAAGTCGTCATCTAATTTTGCTTGTATTTTGTCTACTGCAGATGCAATAGATTGAATGGTAGATATTACATTATTAAGCTTGCTAGTTAAATCATCCAATCGCGCGCTTAAGTCTTGTAGATTGCCGTCTTGGATGACGTTAGCTTTCTCGGCGTTTTCAATGCTTGTGTTCAATAGACGTATGATATCAAGTAAGGTTAATGATATGCCGCCGCCTAAACTATAAGAGGCATTTAATACGTCTTTATACACTTTTCTACCATCTGATAAGGAAGTTAAAACTGCGCCTTCCTTTAATTTAATTTGATTTAATTTCATAAATAGCACCTCATGGTAGTATTAGGGACGCGGAAACACTTGCTGCTATGTTTCCTCCCTTAATGGCGCGATGGCCAATGCCGCAAAGGATAGACTAGCGCCTATCCTCTTCGTCGGCATATGCGATTAATGAAGTAGGTTTACTCATAATTTATCTTTTTAAATAATTAAAGTTAAATTCCAAAATATTATTACCATAAAAATTACGTTCAATATCTTAAATAGTTTTGGTTTATATTTATTTACTAAAATAGCTATTAAAACAGCTAGAATCATTTTAACGCTTAATCCTAAACAGATATTTATTTCAAATAGGTTACTAAGTATTAAATTAGCTTCATCGCACTTACCTGTTGTAATTCCTATGTAAGTAGTGATAGCATCGATAAGATTTAAAAAGATGAAATTAGCTGTATTCCATTTCAACATAGATAGTATCGCCATCATTTGGTAGTATTTTAGGTGTTATAATCGTATCATGATATTCACTATCACCAGCATTAATTATATTTTTTCCACGTTCTTCTGTTCCAACGTGACAATAAGAACCAATTCCTGGTACTCCTCCTCCACCATATCCAACATATTTAAATTTAATGGTTGATATATTTTCTAAGTTGAAGATCCCTTCGCTTTCTATTGGTATAAATTCTTCTGTATCATTAATAGAATAATAAATTCCTACATCACCTGTTGCAACATTGTTTATATAAGTAACAACATTTATTGTAATATTGCATGTTGCGCCAGCACCATTAAAAGTTATTTGTAAATCTTTTTGCATTGTTTTATCTTTGCAATTAATTGTTATATTTGATATTGAAGTAGTTATTGAGTATTTATCGCCTTCAACTTCATAGATATTGTATGTGCCAACTGGGCCAAAACCAAAATTAGTTGAACCTATATGGAATTCTGGTATTGTTGAGTTAGGAGAACTAGCATAACCAATTACATTACTATTACTGAAGGCAACATTTATATAACTGCCATCAACGGTATCTATAATCCCAGTATCTGTAACATTATAGCTTAAATCGCCATTGCCAGAACCTAGTAATATTGAACCATTTTTATTATAAACATTTAATGTTGAACTTGGCATTATTTACCACCATCCGTATACATTCCATTCCAGTAGGTAACACTTGGGCCACTTTCAAGTATTCCAGTTACACCTAGAATAGTTATATTTTTCTTAACATTAGCTGGCGTAAGATTAGTAACTTTAACGGACGAATCCTTATTTTGATCCAATTCTACAGGTATATCAAGCCCGCTTATTACAACTTTGCCTGTTTGATCGTCACCATCTTGTCCCGCAATAACTGCTGTATATTGATCGGTATCGATAGTTATTTCAGTACCATTGATAGAAACGCCATTTGGCAAAGCACTTGAAATTGCATTTGTTTTACCAATCATATTACTTCACCACCAATATTGTTGGAATTGTAATTGCTGTATTTACTTTAGAATAAATATATATTCCACCATTATAAGTCTCGCAAACAGGAGCGTAATTGCCGCTTGTTGCATCAGCTACACTATACACTACTTCGGCAACCATTGAAGAAGTAACATCAGCTTTCTTAATAGTCGCTTTATATGGATAATCGGCATAAGTGGTGTCGCTTACCCAAGTGTTTACTGCTGTATTACTTAGTTTAATTGAAGTTTCTATATTTCCGCTACCAAAAATACTAGTATTATCGATTGTTTTTAAAGTTAAATCTGAATTGGTAGAAGATCCAGATATAGTATTATATACTTGCCAACCAAGTTGTTGTCCAGAGTTAGTTAATCTTTTTGGTAAATATGATTTTGTATATGTTAATCGTTTATTACTTAGATTATATTCCGCAAAGACACATCCTCCTCCTGATATACTTCCTAAAACATTAGCGCCAAATTGAATTGTTAATAAGTTGTTGGTAGCTTTATCATGAACTTCACCTGTTTTAGTTAGGTAAAAAGTTTGTGTTTGTGTTGAAGTTGTATTTTGTGTAAACTCTAATATCATATTATGACTTGATATGATTTTTGAATGTTGTTCTTCTGTTAAGGTTTTACTACTTGTATTATTATACGTTACTTTGCTAGTTGCGTTAACTTGAACAACTGGAATATCAAGGTTGCCTTCTTCATTGATATCAAAGCTTGAACTTAATCTTACAATACCTTTGTTTGTTTGACTTGCATTTGGTAGGTTGGTTGAAGTTATAACCTTATTGCCTGTGCCGCTTTGGATTTCTTCGGCAGTTGCGGGATTGATTGAAAGCTGTCCGTTTGAATCAACCTTTACGCCGTTTTCAGCCGATACTTTAACTACTCCGCCTTTGGTTGGTGTAGCATAATCAGCATACGTAACATAGTTTGTTAAATCAACATCCATTTCTGCTTCAAGAGGTAAGAAGAAGTCTAAAGGATTAAATGCGCCGGCAATTTCAACTTGTTTCTTAGATAACCAATAGTCAGGAACGTCTTGTTCCCTTAAGTAAACATTTACACTTCCTACTTCTAAATCGCTTGCAGGGTATTCCGTTCCATATTCATCAATGATCTTAGTTAGTGTTGCTGTAGTATCAGTAGTTGTGTATTTTACATTTTCAAGGAAGTTGTTAAGTGTTTCATAAACAAAAGACGTTTTGCTTGATTGCTTTGTGTCTGAGTAAGCTTTTGCTTGTTGTAAAGTACTTGTTAGTCCATTATCAACATAGTCTTTAATTGTTTGTGCGCTTGATTTTTCAATCTTAGCATTAGCGCCAGTTGTCTCATGAGGGTTGTTTTTATCGGCTATATGAGTTCCAACTTCTCTTGAAACAACAAAATCTACATAACCTTTAGTGGCTACGGAGTCTTGCGCGGCTCCCATATTTGGGACAGTAGTATTGAAATCAAGAGTGCCGTCGAAGCTAAAGCCTTTAATATGTGAATTATTACCTACTAAGTTGCCAAGAAGGGTAGCATTATTAAGGTTAGCTTCATTAAGAGTAGGGTTATTTATTTCTGATCCATCTGCTTGAATGGTGCCTTTAAGCTCAACGGCCTTTAAGATGCCGCCGTTCACCGTTGCCTTGGAACCGTCAACTTCTCCGCTTAAGGTAGGGTTTGTTATGGTAGGGTAAAGCAAATTGGCATTTTGCGCATTAATGTCGCCTTCCAATGTATCAATGTCAACCATATGGATTGTTCCATCGGCATCTGCCCTAATGGTTGTTCCATCTACTTTAACTAAACCTACTTGATTAGTGTCTGCTATAGGCCAGTAGCGGTTATCAAGCACAATAGTTGGTTGCGCATCACTATCAATAGTGTAAACGCTGTCAGCAATATTCTCCGTAAAGATAGGCGTATTCTTAATTACACCATTTGCGTCAATAAACTGAAAACTGAATTTAAGCAACCCACGGTTCGCTATCACGGCAGATGGAATAGTATGAAGGTAGGCGATGTAGGATGCGTCATGACTCATAGTGTAAGCACCATAAACACTTCCAGGTGCAAGATTAGTAAAATTATATAAGCCTAAGAAATTGTCATTGATATCATAGTAAGCTATTTTAACGGTAATGTTGCCTTGATAGTCAGTAAGCAATACAATGTCATCTGCCTTAACACTGCGTGCTGTAATGCCATCACCGTATATCTTACTTGTATATCCTCTATTTGTTGTTCTAAATATTAACATTAGGTATACCTCGTATTAGCGGAAGAAGGTAGCACTCTTCTGTCCACTTCTATAATATTCGAAGCTAAAGTGCTACTACTTCTTATTTATTACTTCATATGCTTCAAATCACTTATTAAGGTTTATTTGTTCTTGATATAATTTATCAAGTGTATCTCTTGTTTTAACTGCGATAGCTACTAAATCCTTTATCTGCTTTTCAATTTCCTTGCTTCTGGCTACTTTCTCTTCGTAGGCTTCGTTTTGTGATTTAGCAGGCTTCTCGCCAAATGAAATGATTAAAATGATTGCTAACATAACAACTGCTATGACGGCAATACTAATTCACATAATAATATCTTCATGAATCATAATTACTATTCCTCCTTAATTTTCTGCGATGCCTACGCCAACCAATCTATCAGCAGCCAAGCACCTACTATTAATGCGATAAGGCCTAACGTAATAAGCACAATTAGTCATGGCTTCTTATGTCATACTTGCTTTAGTTTAGCCAAATCATTCTTCGCTTCAATCTTCATTGCTTCTAAGGCCTCATTGTTTTCCTTAAACCATCTGTTATATAAGAGAATGGCTAACGGCACTTGAAAGAGGTTTTCTTGACATCAAGGCAACCAAAGTATGCCGTAAATAGTGATACAAGTCTTCTTCACGGCGGCGTTGCCTCATATCAAGCCGGCGTATAATAACAGATGCCAACTTCAAACCAAGCCATAAGTCATTAGGAACTTAATATTTAGCCAAGGCTTGAGGTAAATTCATACTTTGCGGCCGAAGGACTTCTTGATGGGTTCCATAAAGTAAGTCTCCTTTACCAAGTTTCTCTAATAGCGCTAAGGTAGATGGTGTCAAAGCCGCCGTTCGTCATCGCGTTACTATACATCAAGACACGTGATTTACTATCTACTACTACCAAAGCCTTACTATCACTGAAGGCGGTTGCGGCAATAGTAATAACTCCATCAGCAATACTAATCGCTGGTGTAAATGCCTTGCGTGTTCCATAGCTACTGATATCAGTATTGTTCGGGTTGAATGGTTTGGAAATACTATAGAAGCCAAGAGTGAAAGCGTCATTGTTAACTACATAAGGAAACACGGAGATAAAAGCTGAGGTGAATCCACATTGAGGTGTGCTTAAAGCATGTAATTGGTAATTAACCGACATAACTTCGCGGCTGTCTTTAAGCCAATCAGTAAGAGGCAACATAACAAGAGGTGCGGTGAATGTAGTAGCGTCGTTGCCTTCAGGTAATCTCTTTAGTGCGGCATCTGTAATAGTGTTGATACTGCCATACATATTGAAGGATATACGTCTGCTATAGCCATTGTCGTCGGCGTATCGTATTGGTTGGCTGAACTGCTTGCTTTCTCCATTGACGGTATCGGTTGTAATAGCATTACCGGCGCTGACATTAGTAGGAAAGGAGAAACTGAATCTGGCACTATTGCCGATTGCGATACTGCTTACTGGTAAGGTAATGTGAGAGTTGTTGCCAGATGCATCATAAGTATGTATGTCGGCAATTGAAGTATCATAACCGTTGATAGAAGCCTTATCATGAAGCATCTTGAAGATGGTAGGCATGCCTTCAAAGTAAGCGTTGTTAGGTGTGCTAACCGTGCCAATAGTCAAATACTCGTTGATAGCGAAGGTGCGGTTGACAATACCATCAGTAGGAATAGAGGTTTCTCTCCATCTGCTATCTAACGCGGTATAAGTAGAAATGCGGTGATAACTGCGGCTAATGGTGTAGGCAGATGTAGTTGA
>CALYRM010000077.1 GCA_945482995.1 uncultured Clostridia bacterium
TGAAGAAGACGAATCAATGATATGGGATATGTTGGACGATTACAAATCTTTATATAGCAAAAATACCTACGAGTTCAAAGTTGAAACAGTAGGTGAGGACGTTGTAAGTAGCGCTGTTACAAGAGACGTTAACGCTGCGGGTGATGTATTCTCCTTTGCAAACGACCAACTTGGTATTCTGTTAAATCAAAATGCACTATATCAAATTCCAAACACCTACAAACCTCTAATCGAGGAGCAAATTGACGTTGCGGTCACGTCTTGTAAGAGCGGTGGCAACTATTATGCAATTCCATATTCATACGAAAATTGCTTCTTGTATTATAACAAGTCGCTTGTAACCGAAGAAGACGTTAAGAGTATGGAGTCCTTGCTCGCAAAGTCTGTATCGGGCGTTGAAGCAAACTTGGCTATCGATATGACGGACAGCTACTATACCACAATGTTCTTATACACTGCAGGTGTTGAAATCTTTGGACCGCAAGGTATTGATCCTACTAGTGTCGACCTTGCTAATGAAAAGGCTCTTAAGGCTTGCGAATATATCGCATGGCTTGGAACACAATCCAAACTAAAGAGCATCATAAAAGCAGACCAAACCGCAGCATTGAAAAACGGCAAGGTTGCAGCTATGATTTCAGGTCCTCACATGATTGCTCAATTCAAAGACGCTTTGGGAGATAACTTCGGCGTTGCAATGCTTCCGACAATTAAACTCGGAACCGAAACCAAGCAATTAGTAAGCTTCTCGGGCGTAAAAATGTATGGTATAAGCAATAAGCCAAACAACATCCGTGACGCAAAGCACACAGCTGAGGCTTGCCGTCTTGCAGCATTTTTGGCTAATAGCGAAAACCAACAAACAAGATTAGAGCAAAGAGAGTTCTGCCCTACAAATGGCGATTTATTTGACGCTGCAACCGAAAGCGGTTTGCGCACTGTTGAGGTAGTTGTAGACCAAAGCTATTACAGCAATCTAAAGCCCGGTATTTCGGAAATGAGCGCATATTGGACTCCAATGGCAAACTTCCTACAAGGCGTTTACGACCAAAAGAAAGGTAGCGATGTTTGGCTAACTGAATTACAAGGTGTTGAAACAAAAATCAAAGAAGCATAGTTTTGTAGGAGAAAAATATGAAAGAATTTTTTACAAAATTAATAAGCCAAGCAAAAGAGTTCTTCGGAAAGCTTTTGACGAAGATGAAAGCGTTCTTTATCAAGTTAAAGGATAAAACGGTTTTATTCTTCAAGAATCTTCCGCAGAATCTCAAAAAGCTAGGCATAAGTATAGTAACTCGTATAAGAGATTGGTTCCTGAGGTACTATAACTACTTTAAAAATGGAGATATCGGGGTAAAGCTATCCTATATCTTTATGGGTAGCGGAGCTTTTGCGCACAAGCAAATCGTTAAAGGCATAGCGTACTTAGGAATAGAACTCTTGTTCATCTTTTATATGATATTCAACGGAGCGGGCGCAATTAGAGGCTTCTTTACCTTAGGCACCGATTTCCCATATTCTATTACCGATGTCAATACCGGTAATAGAATCCCGATTGACGGCGATAACTCCATGCTCTTCTTGCTGTATGGTGTAGTTGCTATAATGGTTATAGCTGCATTTATCGTTGTATACTTCATGAATATAAGAAGTGCCTACGAAACCTATGAGGATTCGGTAGTTGGCAAACAACCGCAAACTTTCCGTCAAGACTTAAAGCAATTATTCGATAAGAAATTCTATATCGTATTATTATCGTTAGCTTTAATCGGCGTTATCGTTTTCACCGTATTACCGCTAATATTTATGATTTTGATTGCTTTCACAAGCTTTGACCGTCAGCACTCGGCAACCACAGGTTTCGATTGGGTAGGTTTCAAAAACTTCGGACAATTAGTCGGCACCACGGGACTAGCTTCGACATTCTTCCCCGTACTCGGTTGGACGTTGGTTTGGGCACTTTGCGCAACCTTCCTAAACTACTTCTTGGGTGTTGCACTTGCCTTGCTTATCAACAAAAAGGATATCAAGGGACAAAAAGTTTGGCGTACCTTCTTCGTTTTGACAATAGCTATTCCTCAATTCGTTTCTTTGCTATTGATGCGTAACCTACTAGGCGAATATGGTCCTATTATGAATCTTATCGTCAATGCAGGCGGTGAAAGAGTAAACGTATTCGGCGATACCAATCTTGCAAGACTTGTAGTAATTCTTGTCAATTTGTGGGTAGGTATCCCGTACAGTATGTTGATTACCTCGGGTATTTTGATGAATATCCCTGCCGACCTATACGAATCTGCAAGAATCGACGGCGCAGGCAAGCTTACAATGTTTAGGAAAATCACCTTGCCGTATATATTGTTTGTCACAGGACCTTATTTGATAACACAGTTTATCGGCAATATCAATAACTTTAACGTAATCTATTTGTTGACGGGCGGCGGACCGTTCGGTGTATACAGTGAAGCCGCAGGCGGAACCTCTCTATTGGTTACCTGGTTGTATTCGGTAACAAACGATTTGCAAAACTACAAATTAGCGTCGTGCTTAGGTATCTTAACTTTCGTAGTTTGTTCGGTTGTTTCGCTAATCACGTATCGTCATTCGTCAGCATCTAAGAACGAGGAGGATTTCCAATAATGAATACTGAAGTTAAAAACAAAAAAGCAAGTATGAAAAGAAGAAAGACTATAAGCAAAGCTACTGCTTATACCATTCTTTCCATTTTGTCGGTATTATGGATTCTTCCTTTGTTGTGGATGGTCATTCAATCCTTCGCAGGTCCCGAGGGTAGCTATCAGAACGGTAAAATTTTTCCCGATTCCTTTAGCTTTCATTGGTATATCCAATTATTCACCACGTCAAACTATTGGCGTTGGTACCTAAACACCTTGCTTATTGCAGTAGTGTGCTTGTTCCTATCGACATTTTTCACAATTGCAATGGCATACGTTATGAGCCGTTTCCGTTTCAAATCCCGTAAAAAACTTCAAAGCATAGCTATGATTCTGGGTATGTTCCCGGGCTTCATGTCAATGGCTGCAATTTACCATATTTTCTCATCAGTCAACCTTGCGGGCGGACAAGCGACTACGGCAGGCTTGATATTTGCGTTGATTTTGGTTTATTCTGGTTCGGCAGGCTTGAACTACTACGTATCAAAGGGATTCTTCGATACTGTAAGCAAATCGCTTGACGAAGCCGCAAGAATAGACGGTGCAACGAACGCTCAAATTTTCGTGAAGATAATTCTCCCTCTTTCAAAGCCTATCATAGTTTATACCGCTTTAATGAGCTTTTTAGGACCTTGGGGCGACTTTATCTTTTCAAACTACTTATTGGGTACAAATGAAAAGGCTTGGACTGTTGCAGTTGGCTTATACAACATGTTAAGTAATGCAAATATCGCAGCTCAATACAATATGTTTATGGCAGGGGCTGTATTGATTGCAGTACCTATAACAATACTTTTCCTTTGCTTACAAAGATACTTCGTAGAAGGTATTACCGGTGGTGCCGTAAAGGGATAAGGAGGTATTATGAAAAAGAAAATTTTAGCATTATTTTTAATACTCATAATGGTTGCTATGATATTCCCCACCACAGGCTTAGTAAGTGTGGCGGATAATAACGGCAAGGTAATCGTTCACTTTTATAATGGTGAAAATGAGTATTCTTATCCTACTTGGAATGGACAGAGCGACGTAAGATGGGGCTCGTATTATTGGATAGACTCAGGCAAGATTGTCGAAAGCGGCACAAAGGACAATCAAGAGCTTGATAAGGACTTTTCTCGCACGGTAAACGGCGTAGAGAATAACGGTAGAATATTTAGAATCGAATTGAATGCGTCCGAAACGGCTGCTGTCAAGCAGGGCAAGAAGCTTGGTTTGATTATGGTAAGAGCCTATACCGACAATATTGGTTATCTAACTCCGTATTGGTATGGCAACGCAGGAAAGGACCTAAATTCCGACCGTTATTTATCAGTCAAATTCGATAGCAACAACGAATATCACGTTTGGATTATCGCAGGTGACAAAAACAACTACGAAAGCTTAGAGTCTGCAAAATCGGCATTTGAAAGAGTGCAATCCGCAAAGTTTGACGATTTCAACACCCTTTTAGTGCAAACCACCAAACCTATAACTCGTAACACAGTTATCCAATTATACAAGGTTGACGATTTGGCTAATGACAGCGAAGGCAAATTATACAAGGATAATCTCCACGTATCGACGCTTGCAGCAGACGGCTTATCGGGCAAAATTACAGGCTTGGATATGGAAAGCGACTTTGATTGGAATGCCGATTATCAAGTTTTCATCAAAGACGTTTCGGTATTCAGAGCAAGCTGTATCAAAACAAGATTATACTTATCAACGAAATTTAAAAACGAATGTGTTCCGTCTAGCGATATCCCACTAGGTGCAATATACACCAAGGAAAAGACAACGTTTAGACTTTGGGCACCGATTTCGACTTCTGTCAAGGTCAACTTCTATAAGCGTGGCAACGAGCTCGATACTACTTTATATCGTCCTGCAGTCGACATGAAAATGGTTGGAAAAGGCGTATGGGAGGCCGAGGTTGAGGGCGATTTTAATGGAGTTTATTACACCTATCAAAACTACGTCGAGGGCGACAGTAAAGAAGTCGTAGACGTATATGCAAATGCTGTAGGTGTAAACGGCAACAGAGCAATGGTTTGCGATTTATCTTCAACCGATCCGGTCGGTTGGGCTGAGGATGTAGAAAAAGCCAAGACTATAAGAGAGTATAATTCACCGACCGCCGTAATTTGGGAAATACACGTAAGAGACTTTTCTATTGCAGCCGATAACGGTATAACCTACAAGGGAAAATATATGGCGTTTACCGAGCAAAACACACACGTAAAGGGCGACGATACCATAAAAACAGGTATTAGCTACTTGAAAGATTTGGGCGTAACCTACGTGCATTTGAATCCTGTGTTCGACTTTGCGACGGTTGACGAAGAATATAACAATAATACCGATTATAAGACCAAACAAAACTGGGGTTACGATCCTAAAAACTATAACGTTCCCGACGGTAGCTATTCCACAAATGCAGAGGACGGCGCAGTTAGGATAAACGAGTTCAAACAAATGGTACAAGCCTTGCATAACGCAGATATTGGCGTAATAATGGACGTTGTATATAATCATACTTATACATCCGACAGTGCGTTTGATCAAACCGTACCGGGTTACTACTACCGTCAAGAGCTTCTTGAAACAACAGGTACTTTCGGAAAAAAAGCTTGGGCTACAAATGCGCTTGGCTTGTATAATCTATCGGACGGCTCGGGTTGTAGCAACGAAACCGCATCGGAGCGAGCAATGTATAGAAAATATATGATTGATTCAATCGTATATTGGGCAAGCGAATATCATATTGACGGGTTCCGTTTTGACCTTATGGCAATCCACGATGTCGAAACTATGAATCAAATTAGATACGCATTAAACAAGCTTCCGGGTGGTAAAGGTATACTATTATACGGCGAGCCTTGGGCTGCAAAGAGCTTAGGATTAGAGGACGGAATAAGCGCTAATGCCGACAATCTGAATCTATTGGATACAGGAATAAAAGCCTTTAACGATAGAATGAGAGAGGGCGTAAAGGGCAACAACGGACCGTCATCCGGCTATGTCCAAGGTGACATGGGCATGATAGATAAGGTTAAGGCAGGTATTAACGGCTTATTCCTTAAATATACGAATGATGGTGTAATCTCAGAAGATCCTTCGCATACCATTACCTATACGACTTCACACGATAACTATACGTTATGGGATCAACTGGTTTATACCACAGTAGGCGACAAGAGCGCTACTGTTTATAACGAATATAATAGCGTAGTTGAAAAGAAAAATATGATGGCTGCAACCTTGATTTTGACCTCGAAAGGCACTTCGTTTGTGCTTGCAGGTGAAGAAATCGCAAGAACAAAGTTCGGAAATCACAACAGCTACAACGCTCAAGATAAGATTAACGCTATCGATTATTATAGACAAGAAGACTTCTCAACTCTCTATAATTGGTATAAGGGACTTATCGAATTACGAACAGAAAGATTCAGAACAATAGGCGAGGGCATAAATCAAGCTACAGTTACATCTAATGAAAAAGGTTGTATTACCTATACCTACACCAAAGAGGTATCGACCGATGAATACAGCAAGCTACAAGTTATGCTCAATCCGTTTGCAGAAAACACGGTAATGTCGCTCACCGGCTCTTGGATTATTATTGCTAACGGCAAAACTATCGATTTTGATTCCACAACACAAGCATCTGGCTCAATAACCATTCCGGCATTTAGCTCGGTAATACTCGTACAAAAATAGGAGAATATTATGGCAAGTTTAAGTTTAAAACACATCTATAAAGTTTACGACGGCGGAGTAAAAGCGGTAAACGATTTTAATATGGAAATAGAAGACAAAGAATTTATAGTTTTCGTAGGACCGTCCGGCTGCGGAAAATCAACCACTCTGAGAATGATAGCAGGGCTCGAGGAAATCAGCGCAGGCGAATTAATGATTGGTGACGAGGTTGTGAATGACGTAGAGCCTAAGGATAGAAATATCGCAATGGTATTCCAAAACTATGCGTTATATCCACATATGACGGTTAGAGAAAACATGGAATTTGCTTTGAAACTCAAAAAGCTTCCGCAAGAGGAAATAGACAGACAAGTAAACGAAGCTGCAAGAATATTGGATATTACTCAATATCTCGATAGAAAACCTCGTGCATTGTCCGGTGGTCAAAGACAGCGTGTCTCCTTAGGACGTGCAATCGTTCGTTCTCCAAAGGTATTCCTACTTGACGAGCCTTTGTCGAACTTAGACGCTAAGCTCCGTGCACAAATGCGTACCGAGATAAGCAAGCTCCATGATAGACTACAAACTACATTTATCTACGTAACTCACGATCAAGTAGAAGCTATGACCATGGGTACGAGAATTGTTGTTATGAAATTAGGCTATGTTCAACAAATTGATACTCCGCAAAATCTATACAACTACCCCGGCAACGTATTCGTAGCAGGCTTTATCGGAACTCCGCAAATGAATTTCTTTGAAGCAACCTTAAAGAAAAACGGTGATAAGGTTGAAATAACCTTTGCTAACAACCGCAAACTAACAGTTCCTGCTAAGAACTTTATAAAAGCAAAGTCAAAGTACTTTGACGGTGAAACGACGGTTATTATGGGGATAAGACCTGAAGACATTCACATTGATGAATCGTTTGTAATGGAAAATCCAGACACCGTTATAGAAACCGAAGTAGGTATTGTCGAGGACTTAGGTAGCGAATCAATCGTTTACTGCGACTTGGATCCCGAATCCAATGCGGATTTAACCGACACCAAATCAAGACTTGTAATCAAGGTTGACCCAAGAACCAAGGTTTATAAGGGCGACAAAATCAAGGTAGCGTTTGATGGTGGTCGTATTCACTTGTTTGACAAAGAAACCGAAAACACCATTTTGCCAAGAATACCTGCAAGCAACGAAATTTCCGCAAAAGTTGAACACGGCGTGTTGAAAGTATTAGGGAATGATATCACGTTACCTAGCGCAATATCGCTTGCAGACGGTGATTATGAATTGTCAATTCCAACCGATGCAATCTTAATTGACGGTGCAAGAGGCGAGACACAAGAGTTTGAAGATCTTGTCGAACCAAACAATTACGAGACGAAATACCTAAATAAAAAGGCTCCTGTATGCTCTTTGAGAAGCTTTGCACCAATCGCTCCTGTTGCTATGGGCGAAAAGCTTGATGCAACTGTTGTTAATAAAGAATTAGTTAATAAAACAGTATTGCTTGAACTTGACGTTGGCGGTGAAATATTGTTTGCGATAGCACCTGAATCTGTCGACCTTGAAAAAGTACAAATTTCAATCGACCTTAAGAGAGTACAATTCAGAAGGGGCGGAGAAGTTGTTAAAGAGCCTCTTGCTGAAAGAAATAACTTATCTGCACACCTAATCAGCGAAAAAGCAGGTAAAAAGACATTCAACTATCTACTAAAGGTTGAGGATTGCAATTTCTTATCCACAAAGACAATAAGCGATAAGTTAATAACTGCATCCGGAAGAAAGGTATTTTCAGTTAATCTAGCAGTCGACTTTACTCCATATGGAGTAGTAAAAGCCGAAGACGGTATCAAGGCAAGCGTTACCAATATCTTAGATTACGGTACCGAAAAATTTGCCGAACTCAACATTAATGGTAAAACAGTCAATATGTTTATCCCGTCAGACTTAGATTTGAACGAGGGCGACTATGTCACCGTAGCCGTCAACCCCTACACCTTAGGTATCGTTGATAGCGACAGAGATATTAGAGTTATCTAAACAAAGAGTGGTCAACCGACCACTCTTTATTTATAATGAATAATGAAGTCGCTTTACTAATTGTGGATGAATTATTTGTATGGCGTACATGTCATTCT
>CALYRM010000078.1 GCA_945482995.1 uncultured Clostridia bacterium
ATATAAAGATTTGTAATCGTCCAACATATCCCATATCATTGATTCGTCTTCTTCAGCGCACCATACGGTAAGTTTATATGTAGAAGGTTCACCGGTATCGATGTTTCCACCGTTTCCGCCGCCGTTTCCGCTGCCGGATCCGCCCTGTACGTCAGAACCACCTGTTTGTTGATAAACATATACTACCTCTTTTTCGCACGCTACTAAAAAACAAGTAGATATAATTACTAATGCCAATAAAATAACTAATAACTTTTTCATTGTATCTTCTCCTTATACTCTTTTAGTTGAATGATTCTACCCAACCGCCATTGTAGTAGATTTCATCCCCTGTTGGAATATCTATGTCGTCGGTTTGGTTTCCTGTACCGCCCGAACCATTGTTAAATATGATCTTTACAAACGATATCGAAATCTCGATTTTATACCAACCTGCATGTCCTTGAACTGCGGTCATAGCTACGCCCGGCCATGCGCCGTTATTTACAGTGCCCGTCCAAGCATAGCAGCTTACGTTTGCCCAACCTTGATCGTTATAGAAATAAACCGTTCTTGTCGTCTTACCCTCGTAGAGTTTAAAGTCGTTTGTCCACTCCATGCCGTTGTAGTAAACGTTTGATCTATCAACCAACAAGTCAAGGGTTTTACCGCCGGAACCATTGAATATAATATTTCCAAACGTTATTGGAATCTCAACTTGATACCAGTTTTCGTGACCGTCAACCGCCGTCATAGCTACACCCGGCCATGCGCCATTATTTACAGTGCCGGACCAAGCATATGCTTTTAGGTTAGTCCATTTGTTGATATTGTAATAATATAAGGTTATCGTTTCGCCTTCATCGCCACCTGTATTTTCGGGAACAACCATCCATATTGAGTCGCCACCGTCTAAGTATTTCTTGACATAGATTGTATAGCTACCTGTTACTGTTGCAACTCCTGTGAATCCACATTCCGGCTCATAATTGATAAATTCAAAGCCGTCGCTTCCTTCAACCTTGATACTGTCGCCAACAGTTAAATCGAATGTTCCGAAGAATTCGAAAACAACGTTTGCATCATCAGGACTTGGGTTGTTTTCCAATTGAATTGTGGTAGCTTCGTTTACAGTAACATTAACGCCATAACCAGTAGGATCATCTGTTTTAGGTGCTTCTACCCAAATTGCGTGTCCGTCTTCATATAACTTCAAGTAGAAAGTATATTCGCCGTCTACCAAAGCCGAACCGTTGAAGTTACAGCCTTGTTCATAATTTGTATAAGGATTATTGTCTGAGTCCTTAATTTCAACGCTATCATTTTTGTTCAAGCTTAGGTTTATTATATATTCTGCAAGCTTACCGTCTGTTGTGTCGGGGGTGTCGTTCTTTGCTAAATTATGTTTTACTCCGTTGACATATATGTAATAGCCCGAATCGGGAATATCCGGATCTATCTCAGGCTTGGTTGCCGTAAACTCACCGTTAGCGTAATAAGGCTTACTCTTATCGAAAGCAAACTCTTGGGTTTGATCTGTGCCGTTTGAGAATACTATCTTGGTTGTTCTATTGTCAACCTTAGCTGTAAACCAACCTGCATTACCATCAATAGCGGTCATTACCAAACCATCGCCCTCGAATAGTGCAGTTTCGTTCTCGTAAATAAGAGCAGAAACCTTGGTCCAATCTGCGAAATAAGCATAGATTGACGTGGTTTCAATTACCACAGGAGCGTCCTCTTCCCATTTAGCATAAAGCGTTGTATTTGCGGTGATATTGAATCGACTGTTCTTAGAGGTGAAACCAGCCTCGATTAAACAGTAGCTATCAAAGTACCATCCCTTAAACGTGAATCCTTTTCTCTCGGGATCTTTAGGTTTTGCAACCGAACGATTGTTCTCAGCGGTTGCTGTAATCGGAGTTGAATCTTCGTAATTTAAGTCAAAAGTTACAGTCCAACCCGTAGTAGGTTCGGCATTTTCGTCGTCATTAACTTGTACGAAAGTAACTTCTTTGCTTGGCTCGCTATCCTTGTATCCCTCTGATTTTGCAACTACCGATACTGTGTATGTGCCCTTTCTCAAGCCCTTGATTGTACCAACTAATCCTGTTGTTGCAACTCTATACGTTATTTCATATTCCTTAGTCTCGCCACCGTCGGTCTTGACTAACGCTACATAGCTCGTTGCGCCTTCAACCGAGCGGAATTCGATAGTCGAATTGTCTTTTACTGTAATTCTTGAAATTTGATCTAATTGACGAGAATAGTTAAAGTCGAGTCTCGAACGATCGGATAGCACGTTAGGCTCGCCGTACTTATCTAATTTAACTGCTCTTACCCATAAAAAATTGGTTTTTCCGCTTATAAGACTTGTTTGGATATTTTCGTTATCAACATCAAGGCTATTCGTCCAAGTAAAGAAGCGGTTGTTTACGTCCTCGTTGAAATAAAGCATATAGCCGTCTGCGCCTGATACCGTACTCCAAGAGAATTTACCGTCTTCTACTTTTAAATCTCTCGGTGAGGTCAATTCATTTGACGAACAACCTGCGAGGAGAGCCGTAGCGAGTAGTACTACAAGCAGTGTTGATACTAAGATAAATATTGTTTTTCTTGTCATATATTTACCTCCTATTCCTTTTGCCATTTAAGTATTGGTTTATTTCCGTCCAACACCCATACGTCATTTACCGAATTTAATTTACTCAACAGCTCTGAGATATCTTCCACAGCGCAAGCGCTACTTGTAACCTCACTGCCGCTTAGCATTATCTTGTTGTATTGCGTACCCGAGGAAGCGCCCGCTTCAAGCGTTTTACCGCCTACAGTGCCTTTTAGGTAATAACAATCGTTAATCATATTATTGAAGCCGGCAACACCACCAACGGAAAGCTTTGAAGCCGATACTAGAGATTGAGAATATGAGAAGGCTCCACCGTTCCAGTTTTCGTTAATGGTATAGCAAAGCTTGCCTACTGCAAAGCCTGATTTTATGTCGGGCGTTTGATTCCAAATATCACCGGTAGGACTAACTCTATTGAAGATTAAGCCGTCAAGTTGGTCTCCTGAAACCGCAATATCTGCATAATAGTAGGTTTTACTTCCTATCGTGGTTTCGGTCATTCTGATTCCGGGCCAAGATGACGACTCGGTAGGCGACCAAAAGTGAACGTAAAAGCGTGCTTCACTCAAAGTTGCCCAACTACAACCGGAAATATCGAGATATACTCTTGTTGCTTTCAAGCGGTCTACGTCAACACTGATTGAACCCCCGCTATAACAATTAACAACGCCCAAGTCGCCGTCTTTCTCGTGGTAACCGTAATTGTCGCCGACAATACCACCCAAGGAGTTTGCACCGGTGATGGTAGCAATGCTATAACAAGAAAGGATTGAAGCGTTTGCGTGGCTCATTACGCCAACCTCGTTAATACCGTCGCCACCGTTTTTGCCCGCAATACCACCACCGTAACTCGTAACGTCAACGTTACCGAGGTTGTAGCAGTAGGATACGGTACTCCTGTAAAGTAACTGTTCATCAAATATGTTATAGTTATATCCTACGATACCGCCGGCATAGGTGTTTGCCGTAATTTCGCCCTCGTTACCACATTCGGTTATTACGCCGTTGTTTCTTGCGGCGATTCCACCGATTTTAATGTTACCGCTGATTGGAGCGAAGTTTTTGCAGTTTTTGATTATTCCAGAATTGAGGATTGCAATACCACCTGCTTCATTTGCTCCGTAAACCGTGGAATTTGCGTCAATTACGCAGCCCGTTATTGTACCCTTGTTTATGGCAACCAAGCCTGCTGCGCCATCCTTTACAGCGTGGACAGTCGAATTTTTTACTGTAACGTTTTGAATTGTGCCCCTATTGGTAAACGCTAGTATTGCACATTCGCCACCCTTTTCGTGGAAAATACCGTCATTTGTTCTTACCGTCCAAGTACGCCAAGCGGCATTTTCTATAACTAAATTTTTGATCACGCCCGAAGTAGCAATGCTATCGAATATAGAAGAGTAACCGTCTTTATAATAAACAGTGGTATTAACCAATGCGTGTCCATCGCCGTCGATTACACCCGATAACGAACCTAGGTTATAAAAATTGCTATAATCCTCGTCGTCCTTGGGTTTATATTCTTCTAACACAATGTCATTAGCAAGTTTATAATACTTGGCCTCGTTTATGCTCTCGTAGTACTCGATATATCTCATTTCGCCGGGTGTACTTATGATAAACGGATCACTTTCGGTTCCTGTACCTTTCTCGGAAGAAAAGTATTCTACACCTGTGCTTTCGCTGTTTTCAATATCAATATCGGTATTACCTGCCCAAATTGCTTTTACTAGGAATTTGTTGTTTCTGTCGCTTGAAAGCTCTGTTATTTGTGTTATTGTATTATTTACGTCTTGCAAGTAATAAATGTTTGCACCCAAAACCTCGTCAAATGTCAATATCGAACCGTTCATTTTAACATTGGTTGGAGCGGGCAAGTGTAGTTTCTTTGTGCTAGCTACATAACGCACCTTGACTTCTTTGCTATCAAGTATATAAACGCCGTCGCCTACAAACTTTACGATAATATCTGTATCCGTGTTTATATCGGTCAAGTCGAAACTTGCGGCGTCCTTTGCTAAAAGCGTCTCGTTGCCGTTTACCTTGACGGATACCTGTTTTGCTTGAGGATTTCCGATCCAAACCACCTTTCCATCTTGATAGCTTAGGGTTGGATATACCATAGGCTTGCCTTGATGTGTGTAGGTGAGTGGATTAGACCAATCGGATTTTTCTTCGCCTCTCAGTGCTCTAACTTTTACCTCAAAAACACCGTCGGCAGGTAGATTTTCTAAATCAACTAGGCTTAACGAAGTAAGCTTACGATTTTCTACCAAAACATCGTTTACTTGTATATCGTAGCCATCCGCTCCCGATACTCTCTTCCAACTCAAAAGACCATCGTTCGATACGGTCAATCCGCTCGGAACGGCAAGCTCGATAGGGTCATCGGGCGTTGGAGGATTGGAAGGCGTATCTACGTTGTCGTCGGGGTTTTGTGGTTTTCCTTGCCACAAGCCACCGCCGATCTCACCTTTATGGTTGTTGCATGCAGTTAAACCAACGGCTAAACACAGCACAACAACCATAAGAATCATTATTAATAGTTTTTTCTTCATAGTTTTTCTCCTTCGACGCTTAAGCTGTGACTTTAACTACAATACTTCCGCCAACGGGAATGTAATCTAAAGTAGTTCCATTGGAAGCGCATATCAATTCTGCGCCTGCACCGAATTGATTTCTAGCATTGTTATATTCCGACGTACCGAAATTGCATACTACCCAATAGGTTGTGCCATTATAAGATCTAGTGAAAGCAAACATATCGCCGTTTCCGCCAAACTTCCTATATTTATAATCACCGTAACGGATTACATTGTCTTCGGACTTGAGCTTTGTCCACTTTCTAACCTCGTTCAAGAAGGAATTATTGTCAGCGCTCTGTTCTGCAACACCCGGTAGACTTTCATTGTAGTTATCCCATTCTACATAGTAGGTTTTGTCTCCCGATATCGAATAATTAACGATATACTCGCTACCATCTTTATTAGTTGTCCACTTGAAAGGTTGTCTATATTGACGGTCTATGTGCGGAGACGTCTTTGTTTCGCCCGTACCATAGTTACTGCTCATACCAAGTTCGTCACCATAATAAATCCAACTTACACCGGGTAGAGTCATCATTGCAGCAATGGTTGTCAAAGCTCTTTGCTTCATTTCGGTTGCGTTCGCACTTGAAATAGAACCTGCAACCCAATCATTACCATCCATTGTGCCTGCAACATTGTTCATCAATCTAGGTAGGTCGTGGTTTGAAGTAAATATAGAACCCATTGTTCCGTTACCATACTTAGCCTCAGTTTCAAGTACCGACTCGAAGTTCCATTGACCGCCGTATAGTTTATTTGTGTTTTTGCCTGTGGGTATCGAACCGTTTGACTCGGGAGTACCGCTTACGTTTTCACCTGCCAATCCGCTAGCCCAAGCCATATGAGCGGCAAGTTGACCCAAGTTATAGTACTTATAGAAATCAAGCATACCGTCAAATGCTTTGTAGTATGGCGCTACGTTATAAGCGTGACCGTCAAAGTTTTCGCCTACCATGTAAGCGTTTGGATTAATCTTCTTTACGCCATCAATTAACCAACAGAAAAAGTTTAGGTTCTTTGTTACGTTACTTGAATAATCGGTGTTTGTGGCTTGATCGAAGTCCTTGATTATAATATCGTCGGCTCCCGGATTAACTTCGTCTTCCATATAAATGTGCTTAACAGCGTCAATTCTAAAACCGTCGACACCTTCGTTTCCACCAAGCAAAGTCATCCAGAATTCAGCTACGCCCAAAATTGCGTCTCTTGTCGGTTGATAGTCATAATTCAATTCGGGCATACCCGATGAGAATTTTGCATAATACGAATAGTTGTATTCGCTGTATTTATACCAAGTTTTTGACAATTCTTCCTTTGTATGATTACGCCAATGATAGAAAGAACGATAGTCAATTCCGTCCTCAACAACCATTTTCGCAGACTTTTGGAACCATACGTTATTTATTGACGTGTGGTTCAAAACTAAATCCATTATGACTTTCATACCTTTTTCGTGGCATTTTGTCAATAGTTCCTTGTAGTCGTCAAGCGTACCGAATTTGGGATCGACTGCACAATAATCAATGATATCATAGCCGTGATAGGAATCTGAATATTGAATAGGAGTCAACCACAAAACGTCAACGTTTAAGCTTTCAATATAATCCAAATTGTTGATAATACCACGAATGTCGCCATATCCGTCACCATTGCTGTCTGCGAATGACGCAACCATGATTTGATAGCCTACGCCCGATACTGTATCAAATATATTTGTAGGATCCGGAGTTGCCGATAATTCAACCGAGCTATCAAGGTTGGAAATTGATACTTTTGTACCATCATCGTTTTCGTATGGATTGGAGATTTCACCTTTATCAGTTATTTTAAATACGAAATCGCCTACGTTGTCTTGAGTCGCAAATATGTGTATAGAACCATTTTCTCTAACCGATGTGGCGATTACAAAATATTGGTTACCGCCGTCAGATGTCCAGTGTGTGCCTGAATCCTTGCTATCATTGTACACAATCAAAAATCCAATTTCGGGATCCAAGTATTTGTCAGTTTCCTTCATATACTCAGGCTTGTAACCTTCACCATACGCACCATCCTTAAAGAATTGCAAGGTTTCGCTTTCGTCATTGCCTGCGCCTGTGTAGAATTGAGTCATATCTATGTCGCATACTGCACCACCGATATCATCAACCAAAACATTGCCGTTATCGTCCTTTTCCCAGGTGAATGTTCTTCCGGTATAAGCTTTCGGCCATACCCATAGGCTCATTTTAGCATACGCCGTTGGATCGTTATCAAAACGCATATAGTGTATGTACAAATGTCCGTTTTCGCTATTCTCGTCCAGAGTATTTTCGTACGCTAAAAGAGCATTGTCATCAATTGCGCTTTCCCATTTTGCATACAAAACTACGTGTTTGTCAGGCATTTTATCAAACACAAATTCGTTTTGATATGTACCGTAGTCAGTAAACCAACCCATAAATTTAGAACCAATCAATTTTGGTTCTTCAGGCGCTTTAATTGAATCACCTGCCTTAATTCCGGTCATGGTTTCAACTTGCGTAGCCCTGTCGCCTGTATAGAAGTAAATATTATACTTCGCAATCAAGCTCGAGGGATTGCCACCGTTTCCGCCACCGTCATCGCCACCACCGTGTGGGGGGTTGTCCACAGGCTGATGCGGCGTGCATGCAACAAAGGTGAATAGCACTGAGCATATCATGATCAATACTAAAATTTCGAAAAATAGTTTTTTCATCATAATAAAATCTCCGTCGATTATATTAATTTAGATATATTTCTTTATATAGTAACCTATATATTATTTTCTAATTTATAAATCCATATTATAAATATAGATTTTTGCAATTTTTGATTTTACAGCAATATAGGATAAGAGCATTTTTGCCCTTATCCATTGCTTACATTTATTAATTCTTATTATGTAGGTTGTAACCTGCAACAAAGTTTCCTTACTATTTTGGGGAATTACTTTGTAAAACTGTTTATCCATTTAGCACCATCATAATATACATTTGTAGTGTCAATAGTTAACTAATTTGTTTGAGCACCTGTGCCATTGATGAAAATAACGTTTGCTAGATTACAAGATATAGAATTTTGACACCAACCTGCATAACCTTCTACAGCTGTCATTGCAATGCCCGGTCATACTGCATTAGTAACAGATTTTTCAAAACATAACATTTTACAGCTGACCAATTATTCATATTGTAATAATATAGTGTAATGGTTTATGTCGTTGGCTTGTCAGGATC
>CALYRM010000079.1 GCA_945482995.1 uncultured Clostridia bacterium
TAAGCCGATTACGTCAATTGAGAAGCTAGTTGGCAAAAAGCGTTTTGCTGAGATTTTATCAGATACCGTTGTAAAACCTCAAGGCAAACCGACGCTCGTGCCTCTTGATGATGCAAGGCCGGCTTTTGGTATTGCTCAAGCTCAAATTGATTTCAAAGACTAATAATAAAAAACTAAAAGCAATGAACAATATGAATTCTACTAAGGTAGTAACTGGCAAAGTAAGATTTTGCTACGCAAACGTATTCGAGCCAACGGCTATGAATGAAGGTGAGACGCCGAAATATAATATCTGCGTACTCATCCCAAAAAGCGACACGGCTACTCTTGATAAAATCAAGAATGCCATTGAGGCCGCAAAGGAGCTAGGCAAGGCAAAATTGGCCGATAAATCCGGCCGCATCCCCAGTACTA
The DNA here is from genome assembly GCA_945482995.1 of uncultured Clostridia bacterium. Lineage (GTDB taxonomy): Bacteria > Bacillota > Clostridia > Christensenellales > CAG-1252 > RUG14300. Next base: position 415 of record CALYRM010000079.1, read on the forward strand.
TTAAAATGCCGCTGCGCGATGGTGACGAAGAGCGCTCTGATGACCCGGCATTTGCTAATTGCTATTTCATCAACGCAAATTCGCGCCGCCAGCCCAGCATTGTAGACCGCGCTCTTAATCCGGTCATGTCCCGAGATGAATTCTACTCGGGTTGCTACGGCCGCGTATCGCTGACATTCTATGCGTTCAATGTGACCTCAAAAGGCATCGCGGCCGGCCTCAATAACATCCAGAAACTTGAGGACGGCGAGATGCTCGCGGGTGGTACTACTGCCGTTGAAGATTTTGGCGGCGATAACGCTATTCAAGATTTTAACGACATGCTGTAATTATCCGCTCTCAATAAGGGCCTAGGCTTTTAGTTTAGGCCCTTATTAAAATTACCAGCAAAATGGCAAAAAATCTTTTTATTGACGTTGAAACATATTCATCAGTAGATATAACAGAATCCGGAGCATATAAATATATCGCGTCGCCGGATTTTGAAATTCTTATAATTGGGTATGCTCTAGATGACGGCCCAGTCACTATAATTGATTTGGCTTCAGGCGATAAAATGCCGGAAGAATTTATAAATGCCCTTAATGATACAGAGTGCGTTAAGATAGCCCATAACGCAGTATTTGAGCGCCTAAGTTTTAAAAAAATAGGCTATGATATCCCAGCAAAATATTGGTATTGCACAGCTGTTAAAGCCGCGTATTGCGGCTTACCGCTCTCATTGGACGGCGTTTCAAAGGCTCTTGATTTGACTGACAAAAAACTTGAAACCGGTAAGGCACTTATTAGATATTTCTCATGCCCGTGTAAAGCTACCTTAGCTAATGGCATGCGTACGCGTAATTATCCCGAGCATGCCCCGGATAAATGGGAAATGTATAAAGAATATAACAAGTACGATGTACTCGCCGAGCGTGAAATCTTTAAAAGGCTGGAACCTTATATAATTCCAGATATAGAGCGCCAAATATACGTGCTCGACCAGAATATTAATGACAGGGGCATACTTGTCGATATTGAGTTGGCAAATGCCGCAATAGCTGTGGATAATGCCTATACTGCCATTTTGACCAAACGGGCTCAGTCACTTACGGGCCTTAATAATCCAAATTCACCAACCCAAATAAAGCAATGGATAGCTGATAAAACAGGATATACTATTTCATCGCTTTCTAAAACAATGATGCCTGATTTAATGGAACAGTTTGCAGATTATCCAGACGTAATAGAGCTTCTCGAGATACGCTCGAAGTTGTCCAAAACGTCAATTAGAAAATATTACGCAATGATTAATTGCGCGATGACTGATAATAGGGTCCGTGGCACATTTCAATTTTACGGGGCTAATAGGACAGGCCGTTGGGCCGGTCGGCTACTTCAGCTGCAAAACCTGTCAAAAAACCATACCGCACACATAGAAGTACCTCGCGAGATAATAAGGGCCCGCGATTTAGATTTAGCGGAAATAATGTACGGCGATGTTGCCGATATACTTTCACAACTAGTTAGAACTGCCCTGATAGCACCGCCCGGAAAAGTGTTCAGCGTTGCGGATTATTCTGCAATTGAGGCAAGAGTAATATCATGGCTAGCAAATGAGAAATGGCGCATGGACGTATTCCGGAGTGACGGTAAGATATATGAGGCTACCGGAGCTAAAATGTTTAATGTGCCAATTTCCGCTATTACTAAGGGCTCAGCTTTACGCGATAAATCAAAGATTTCAGAGCTTGCACTTGGTTACGAGGGCTCATTAGGGGCGCTTAAACGAATGGGCGGCGACCGCATGGGCCTGTCAGATACGGAAATGATAGACCTTGTACGCAAATGGCGCTTTGCGAATCCCGCTATTGTTAGCATGTGGCAAGAGATAGATGAGGCCTCGAAGGCCGCCGTTAAATATCAAAAGCCTGTAATTTGCACTTGCCGAAATATAGTGTTTGATTGCAACGGCGAATACATGACTATACAATTGCCATCGGGGCGTAAGCTATTTTATCGAGGGCCCAGGTTTAAAGATAAAAAAGTCGGGCGCTCCACCACGCCTATTAGGGTATTATGCTATCAAGGCGTTGTGCAGGAGACTAAGCAATGGGGTGAAATTGACACGTATGGAGGCAAATTAACAGAGAATATTGTGCAGGCAATTGCCCGCGACTTGCTCGCTAATTCTATGCTTCAGCTTGAAGCTAATGGCTTTTACCCGGTTTGCCATATCCATGACGAAGTATTATGCGAGGTCCCGAAAGAGAATGCCCAGGCCTATTATAAAAAAATGGTAGGTATTATGAGCATGCCCCCAAAATGGGCATCAGACTTGCCATTAAGAGCAGACGGTTACATTACGCCATTTTACCTTAAAGATTAATGTTTAGCCCTTTATGCAACAATTTGATAAGATAAAAAACGACGGGCAATTAAATATAGCTGTCGGCTTAAATGTTTCAAGCAAAGCTTGGAAAAATATTAAAATAACATGGAGCGAATTCGTCCAGAGACTGGCCTCGCCGGTAATAACCGCCGAGACTTATAAGCAATTCATAAATGCCACAAAAGCTGAGCAAAGCAAAATAAAAGATGTAGGCGGGTACGTAGGCGGATTTTTGACAAATGGCCGCCGCGATAAGACAAATGTATTATATCGGCAATTGATAACGTTGGATATTGATTTTTCACACGAGAATTTTTGGTGGGATTTCACAATGCTATTTGATTGCGCTGCTGTTTTGCATTCAACGCATAAATCAAGCCCTGACAAACCGCGGCATAGATTGATAATGCCGCTTGATAGGGAAGTTTCACAAGAGGAATACCAGGCCATTGCCCGAAAAGTTGCGTCAAATCTGAATATTGATTTATTCGACCAATCTACATTTGACGTTAACCGGCTCATGTTTTGGCCGTCCGTCTCATCGGATAGCAGTTATTATTATGAATTTCAGGACGGGCCATTTCTGGAAGCCGATTATATTCTTGGCCTTTATGATAATTGGCATGATACGAGCGAATGGCCGACGGCTACTAATAGCGCGGACATAATAATCCAGGCCATTAAGAAGCAGGAAGCCCCTGAAAATAAAAAAGGCATAATAGGCGCGTTCTGCCGTACTTATACAATGCAAAATGCCATTGAGTCATTTTTGAACGATAAATATATTTCTGCAGGAGAAGGGCGTTACACATATATAAACGGCTCTACCGCTGCCGGCTTAGTAGTCTATGATGACAAATTTGCGTATTCTCATCACGGCACCGACCCAGCGGGAGGCAGGCTGTGCAATGCGTTCGATTTGGTTCGCATACATAAATTCGGCCATTTAGACACGGGCAAAGAAAAAGATGACAAAGACGCGAAGAGTTTTAAAGCAATGGAAGAATTTGCGTCTAAAGACCCAGCAACTAAAAGGCATATTGCCGAAGAACGGTTTGCAGAGGCCAAATTTGAATTCGCCCAGGAATTAGAAGAAACTCCCGATAATTATGATACGTCGTGGACAGAAGAGCTCAGCGTTAACACGAAAGGGGAGTATGATAACTCAGCGAATAACCTTAATATTATAATCCAGAATGACCATTTATTGAAAGATGCGTTTAAACTCAATATTTTCGATAGTAAAAGATACGTCATGCGCTCTTTGCCATGGCGCGCAATTAATAGCGCAGAGCCTTTGCGTGATGTTGATTATTCCGGCGTACGTAATTACATTGAATGCGTTTATGGCATTGTATCGTCTCAGAAAGTGGATGACGCGCTCGCGCTTGAATTCGAAAAATGCAAATTCCACCCGATAAGAGATTATGTGCGCGCTCAGGCATGGGACGGCGCCCATAGAATAGACACGCTGTTAATCGATTATTTCGGCGCCGTTGATAATGCCTATACAAGAGCGGCCATTAGGAAAATGCTAGTAGCCGCTATAGCGCGGATATTTGAGCCGGGCGTTAAATTCGACACGGCGCTCATATTAGTTGGCGAACAAGGCACTTATAAGAGCACATTCGTGAAGAAACTCGGTATGGGGTGGTTTTCCGACACATTCATGACAGTACAGGGTAAAGAGGCATTTGAGCAGATACAAGGCGCATGGCTTATAGAAATGGCTGAGCTTTCGGGCCTTAAAAAAGCTGAGGTAGAATCGATTAAGCACTATATATCAAAGCGCGAGGATATGTTTCGGCCGGCGTACGGCCGAACCGTAGAAACATACAAACGGCAGTGCGTGTTTTTTGGCACTACTAATAATAAGGATTTTCTGCGTGACCCGACAGGCAACCGCCGTTTCATGCCTGTAGATGTACGGCCGGAATATGCCACAAAATCCGTCATTGATGACCTTACGCAAAGCGAAGTAAATCAAATATGGGCCGAAGCATATCAATTATATATTGCGAAGGAACCGTTATACCTTTCAGGAAATGAAGATAAGATAGCTAAAGACGAGCAGCACGCACACTCTGAAACAGATGAGCGCAGGGGCATAATTGAGAAATATCTTAATACTCAATTCCCAGACGACTGGGGCCAATTAGATATTTATGACCGCCGGCGCTGGCTTGAAGGCCCATTATCCAAAAAAGGGACTACCCAAAAGGATTTTGTTTGCATAGCAGAAATATGGTGCGAATGCCTCGGCAAGGATAAAAACGATATGTCACGTTATAACACTCGTGAAATAAATGAGATACTCAAAACGCTGCCTGAATGGGAAGCTATATCGTCAACTAAAAATTTTCCGATATATGGCAAACAAAAATATTATAAGCGAAAAGATAGTTTAATGTGAAACAGAAAGACAGTGAAAAGATAATAGAACGACGGTTAGTTAAGCTAATAAAAGCAAATGGCGGCATGTGCGTCAAGCTAATATGCGACCAGCTCACGGGCTTGCCTGACCGGATGTGCTTAATGCCAAACGGCGTGATATTATTTGTTGAACTTAAATCAACAGGCCAGAAGCCCAGGCCCAGGCAGATGCTAATGCATAATAAACTTAGGGCCCTTGGCTTCAGGGTGGAAGTAATAGATACAATTAACGGAATTAATTGCCTTATAAACGAAATTATAAAATATGAAAATTAGATTAATTGAAATAGCCGGAATTCAAGCGGCTTATGAAGCATTGCATTTGCCATTTGGCAAAGGGCTAAGTGGTAACCAGGCCAAAGATAATAAATTAATAGCCAAACTTATTCATGCCGGGCCCGAACACGCAAAGACAATGCGCGGTGTCATGTATTGGCTTGACATACAAGCCCCAATTTATTGGTGGCGTGAGATGGAAACGTACAGGATAGGCCGGGAGCGCTTGTCTTGCGAAAGTACTATGCATATTGATTGCAAGGGCCTTAGCGGTAAAGAATTGCAGGATGCTAAAGCTAGTATTTGCATGGGCAAAGAGCAACGGGCTATAGATATGTATAGCGCGCAGTGCCTGCGCAACATTTATCAGCAGCGATATTGCCACAGGCTGCCAGAATGGAGGCAATTTTGCGATTTTATTCTGGAGTTGCCTTATGCAAAAGATTTTATAATATGCTAAAAAGAAGCGATTTGCACGCATATCAAAAGGCATGCGTGCAACATATAATTGCTAATCCGTATTGCGGCCTTTTTATCGATATGGGCCTCGGTAAGACTGCAACGACTCTTACAGCCATTTATGATTTGCTCTACGATTATTGCGACATCAGCACAGTATTAGTAATAGCGCCGAAGCGGGTTGCTGAGTCAGTTTGGCAAGAAGAAGCGCAAAAATGGGAACATTTGAAGAATTTACGTTTTTCAAAGATAATAGGCTCTGCTAAGCAGCGCGCAGCTGCTATTGCTGACGTAAAGGCCGATATATACATAATATCGCGCGATAATATCGCATGGCTTTGCGCTTTATACGGCGGCGGCAGATTACCATTTGATATGATAGTAATAGATGAATTAAGTAGCTTTAAATCATATAAGGCAGAAAGATTTAAAGCATTGCGAGCAGCGAGGCCTTATCTTAAACGCCTGGTAGGATTGACAGGCACACCGGCCCCGAACGGGTTAATTGACTTGTGGCCGCAGATATACCTCATGGACCGCGGCGAGCGGCTTGAAAAAACAGTAACAAGGTACCGTGAAAAATATTTCAGACCCGGGCAAACAAACGGCCATGTCGTTTATTCATACCGCTTAGCAGACGGCTCCGAAAATTTGATACATAAAAAAATTGAGGATATTTGCATAAGCATGAAAGCTGATGACTTTCTGGAGATGCCAGTGAGGACTGACAACTTTATACAACTTAAAATGCCTGACGACTTGAAAAAGCAATATGATGATTTTGAAAAGAACAAAATATTGTCTCTATTTGCGCCAGAGCAAGCCGAAGTGAATGCCGTCAATGCCGCGGCGCTTTCTAATAAATTACTGCAATTCGCGAACGGCGCCGTATATGACGATGACAAAAATATCTTTCCAGTGCATGACATTAAACTTGAGGCCTTGAAAGATATAATTGAAGATGCAAACGGGCAATCTGTCCTTGTAGCATGGACTTATCAATTTGACCGGGACCGGATTAAAGAGTATCTTAAAAAATATAAACCACGGGAGCTTAAAAATAATCAAGATATAATCGACTGGAACGCCGGTAAAATTCAAGTAATGCTAGCACACCCGGCATCAGCCGGCCACGGGCTTAACTTACAGGCCGGGGGTAATATAATTGTATGGTTCGGCCAAACATGGAGCCTAGAGCTTTATCAACAATTCAATGCACGGCTCTACCGCCAAGGGCAGCAAAATCGAGTAATAATTAATCATTTAATTCTGCAAGGCACGCACGATGAGGATGTAATAAAAGCGCTCTCTGCGAAAGATAAGAAGCAAAATGCGCTTATGGATAGCATAAAAGCCAAAATAGATAAATATAAAAAATACATGTAGATGGGACGAAATGGGAAAAAACCTCCAGTATTTGCCGATATGGTGAACTTCATCAATAACAACGTCGGTAAAATAGTTAGCTCAGAAGAAATCTTATTGGGTGAAAAGCCCGGTAGGAATGTAAAAACCGCGTATCTTTATAAATTCGTAAAGCTCGGGTATGTGGTGCCTGTCGATATGGCGAGCTACATCACCGAAGCGGCGTCGTATAAAATAGCGCGGGCATTTCCAGAGCATTACACATCAGTAATGATGAAAAACGATTTAAAAAAAGTAAATGGGTATGCAACCAGCAATAACTAGCATGAAAGCAACAGAAACACAGGTGGGCGGCAGTCATTACATTACAATGACCGCGCAGCCTATTGAGCTCATAACTGCTCTAGACTGCTCATTTATCCAGGGGTGCATTATCAAATATATTTGCCGATATAGAATGAAAAATGGCGCCCAGGATTTGCTTAAATGTATACATTATTCGCGGTTGGCTAATCAATTCCAAACGGCGCGTAAATCCCAAAATGCATGCGTAGATTTCTGCGCTATTAAGTCATTTAGCCAAACAAATAAATTACACCCCAGGCAATACCAGGTTATTACTGCGGCCATGTTGGGCGATTATAGCCAGGTAATAGACCTATGCAAAAAGATTTTGCAAGCTGAATACCCAGAACAGCAATAAACCGGGGCAGGTTAAGAAATGTTAAATGAGATATTAAGCACGAAAAAATTTTCATTCTCGGCGAGAAATTATTATATTTGCATATCAAAATACTCGCTCAGAATGAATGAAGTACTTAAGCTATTAAAAGAGAATAATAAAATCTTGCTAGAGATAATGGCTTCTCTAAAGCAAGACGAAAGCATAAAGCAATTCAACATCAA
>CALYRM010000080.1 GCA_945482995.1 uncultured Clostridia bacterium
ATGCTGCGAAGTACATAACCAAGTATATGGAAAAGTCCGGAGAGCGTTTAGTCTATGGTGGCAAATTGCCGACTTATTTTCTTTCAGACGTATTATACGAAGACGTGGCTTGCCCTTACGGAGTGGACGATAGAAAGGTATTGCTATTTGACAATTTCACCTGCATGAACGAAGGCGAAATACTTGGCAAAGTAAGCAAAGAAGTCATAGATAAGTTGCCTAAGAGCAACTAAATTAGATCGTCTTTCGCAACGGGAGCGTAAACGAAAACAGCTTGCCCGTCAAGGGTAAAGTGCATTGCTTTGTGGCAACCCTTGACGAACAAGGTAGCCAAATGCTTCACCGACTAAAACGTTTGCTTTATTAAAAAAATGGGCAAACACGAACCCGTTTCCGTTTATCTCGTTCCCGTCGAAAGACAAACCGAAAACAAAAAATAAAAAGGAGGAAAAACAAATGGAAACAAACGTTAAGAAAGTATTTATCGAAAATGCAGAAGACTTCGAGAATTGTTATATCTTTTCTCCGTCCATCGGCAAAAAGAAAAATATAGACGGCAAAATCTATCACGTTAAAAGATATTTTAATGGTGAGCGAGATTTTGAAACGTCTATGAAAAAGTTTGCAACGAACAATTATTACAAGAAAGGAGAAAAATAGTATGAAACAAAAGAAATATATAGCTGGACTTTATTTTAGATTGTCCCAAGAAGATGAGAGGCAAGGTGAATCGGCATCTATCGACAACCAAAGAACGATACTTCGCAAATACGCCGAAGAACGTGGCTTTGAAATTTACGGCGAGTATATCGACGATGGTATATCCGGCACAACGTTTCAACGCCCCGAAGTGCAACGACTTTTGGATAATGCTAAAACAGGCATCATCAACACGATTATTGTCAAAGACTTATCTCGTTTTGGAAGAAACTACATAGAAGTAGGACAATATATCGATTACGTATTCCCTGCTTTCGGTATAAGATTTATTGCTATTCAAGATAACGTAGATACAGAAAATAGAGATAGCGGTACAATGGAAATGATGCCTATTATGAACGTTTTCAACGAATGGCACGCAGCAAATACGAGTAAGAAGATTCGTGCGGTGCTAAAGGCGAATGCCCGTGAAGGGAAATACCACGCAAGGAAAGCCCAATACGGTTATGTCAAAGGCGTAGACGAAAAGAAAACTCCAATCGTAGATGAAGAAGTCGCACCTATTGTAAAAAGAATATTTGAAATGCGTGCGAGCGGATTAAGTCCGCATAAGATAGCAGACACGTTGAATTCCGAGGGCATTTTGAACCCCAGTCGTTACAGCATGGAGAAATATGGGATTATGGTCTTTTTGCGCAGTGAATAGTATTTTGAATAACCCTGCTTATTTAGGGCATATGGCACAACAGCGATGGAGTTCTGTTTCGTATAAGAATCACAAAAGATATAAGAAAGACGAAAGCGAGTGGATTGTAGTTCAAAATACTCACGAGGCAATAATAACGCAAGAACTTTGGGATAAGGTACGCGAAGTGGGAAAATCCGTAGCGCAAGGCAGAAAAACCAAACGGGGGATATACCAATCCTCTATCCGGCTTCTTATACTGTGCCGACTGTGGAGGAAAAATGAAGAGGAATTCCGTGAACCACGACGGAAAACTTGATTTAAGTTTTAACAGTGGTAACCATGTGCGCTTAGGAAAATCGTTTTGCTTTTCACATCATATTTCAGCAAACGTTTTGGAAGAAATAGTCCTTGACGATATACGTACAATGGCACAAAGAATAGTTATTGACGAGAAAAACGTTCGAGAAGATTTTATACGAAACAACACAGAACTCGCAGACAAAACAATGAAGTCCACTCAAAAAGAATTACAAGCAAAGCAAAAACGTACGGAAGAATTATCTCGCTTGATGCAACTTGCCTACGAGGATAGGCTGAAAGGCAAAATGCCTGAAGATATTTGTATAAGCTTTATACATAAATACTCTGAAGAACAAAAAAGGCTTGAATCAGAAATAGAGGAACTGGAAACAAGACTAAATGAAACTAACAACAAGATACAAAGTGCGGATGATTTTATGCGGAACATAAAGAAATATATCGAAGCTCCTGAACTAACATGTGAAATGTGCTACGAACTAATAGAACGCATAGTGGTCGGTGAACTGCTGAAAATAACGGGCAAAGAACGTAAAATAGATATTGTATATAAAGTGGATATTGCTTACGTTTTACGTCATAAACTCAAAAAATAAATGAAAAGGTGTATGTCTAATTACGATTTATACACTTTTCTATTGATATTCATAGTGTCCATAAATATAAGTTACAGTACTGTGGTAATACCAACTGCAGTACTTTTTTATGGAGTTTAGTAGTTGGAAGTGCTTTTTTAATGTGCTACAATACAATAGACATTATGAGTATTGGTATGCTTTGCAAAAAGTCTGTGCACTGATAGAGATTTTTCCACTCCGTGCATTCGCACTCCGGTCGAAATGACAGAACTTAGTAGTTTTTTCTATTTATAATTTGTTTTATATTATATTTTGTGATATAATTATCGAAAAATAAAAATAACAAAAATTAAGGAGAACACAATGCTTGATTATTTTAAAATAGGTCATTATACCGATGAAGAAAATGGGACAGGCGTGACCGTTATTATTGCCGAAAAAGGTGCAGTCGCAGGATGCTCGGTGAGAGGATATTCGCCTGCAACTAGGGAAACCGACCTTTTGCAGGGAGATAAGACGGTACAAGAAATTAATGCGGTAGTATTATCAGGCGGCAGTGCTTTTGGCTTAGAGGCTTCTTGCGGTGTTGTTGACTACCTACGTGAAAACGGAATAGGCTATGACGCAGGTAAGTATAGAGTGCCAATCGTATGCGGCGCAAGCTTATATGATTTGGAATATAAAAACTTTGGTTATCCTGATAAAAATGCAGGCTACAAGGCTGCTCAAAGTGCAATTTCAAACAATTTTGAAAAGGGGGTAATCGGTGCAGCAAGCGGGGCAACCATAAGCAAAGTTATGGGAATGGATTTTGCCCAAAAGACAAGCTTAGGAATTGCGACCTTACAGCTAAATGGTATTGAGGTTGCGGTTATAACGGCTGTAAATGCTTTAGGCGACGTCGTTAAGGACGGCAAAATAATTGCAGGTGCAAAAACCGAAAATGACGAATTTTTAGACTGCAAAAAGATATTTAGTATGGGTACGTTCCCCGATAAAAAGAGCAATACCACCATTGGCTGTATTCTAACCAATGTTAAACTCACAAAAGAACAGGCAAATATTCTTTGTTCTCTAGCGCATGATGGCTTTGCAAAAGCAATTTCACCGTCACACACACTATTTGATGGCGACTGTATGTTCTTGATGAGTTCGGGCGAAAAAGAATTTGAATTTAACATACTTACAGCGATTATCCCCGATTTAACTGAACAGTCAATTCAAAGCTCGGTTTCTGACGTTCCCCCCACAACAAAGAAAGTAAACGGAATAGCTTTTAAACTTATACAAAAACTATTTAAATAGCCTGAAAGGTTAAAGTTCTTCTACACTTTCGTTGCGATGATATACACAATGAATGATAATGTATTAAGTCAGCGAATAGGATAAAAAAATAAGTGCAAAACATTTTAGTTTTGCACTTATTTTTGGAGCTGATAACCAGACTTGAACTGGTGACCTCGTCCTTACCAAGGACGTGCTCTACCGACTGAGCCATATCAGCATATTAATCTGCATTAATTGCTTTTCTATTATATAGAATAAAATACGCTTTGTCAATCGATTTTTTCTTTCTTTTTTCTTTTTCGTAGCGCTTCGGTTAAAATAAATCCATTTCGACCATATAATTAGTCTATTTGTATCTCTTGGTTTCCAAATCGAGTTGTTTTTCCATAAGCGCTTTGCGTTTGTCGTATGTGTGTTTACCCAAAGCCACGCCTACCTCAACCTTTACAAGCGATTCTTTAAAATATAGCTTAGTAGGAACTAAGGTGTAGCCCTTTCTTTCGACAAGCGCACGCAATTTGTTGATTTCCTTTTTGTTCAACAAAAGCATTCTCGGTCTTTTGGGCGGAAGATTAAAAACGCTTCCTTTTTCGTAAGGCGATATATTAAGGTTGACAAGGGTTACCTTATAACCGTCAATTTGAATATAGCTATCGACAAAGCCAACCGCTTTAAGCCTCAATGATTTAACCTCGCTACCAACTAAAACAATACCTGCCTCGTAGGTATCCTCGATAAAGTAATCATGATATGCTTTTCTATTGTTTGCAATTATATTCGATTCGTTTTTATTCTTTTTCATACCTTTATTATAGACGAAATAATTGAGAATAGCAACTATATTTTTATATTGTCATTCTGAAGGTGATATTCAAAGAATCTATCCCTGTTCGTCATTTCAAGCGTAGTCGATAAATCTCTATACAAAAACTCGAATTTTTACGAAAGCCACCCAATGTTTACAAATCACCGTGCCGGCACATCGAATCATCCATAATTAATTATTATTTCATTATTTAGTCATCATTTTAATGCGGAGTGGTTTTTTCGATGTTGTTCAAAATGACAACAAAATAATACATAAAGAAGGTTAATTTATCTTAACATAATATTTGACTATTGACAATAAGACAAAATGATAATAGAATATATTTATAAATATTTATATGTTTTCGCAGTTTTTGGTGATTGAAATGAAGATGAATTTTTTACGCTATTTGTGATACTTATTTTACTCGTTTTGCAGGTACTCTTTTTATGTTTATAGGCTGTAACGATAATAGCAACAATGACGATAGCAATAATAATTAGCAAGCAATATCCGACTTTTTTATCGGTTAGCACATATTTATTATTGACGTTAAATATAATTTATTTGTAAAAATCAAGACCGATAAATTAGACTGCAGACTTTAAAAATACATATAAATTTTTTATTAGAAGAGTGACGACTCCATTTTGGAGTCTCTTACAAACGCATAAAAGTAAATAACGGCTTATTGTTAGTCGCAACATAATAACGTGTATACGTTTTTATAATCTGCGATTCATTCGCATAAAAATCATGTCCCGATGGACTTATAAAATAATTAAAGAAGGTGGAGTTTATGAAAAAAGTTTTAAAATCATTGATTTTAATTGCAGTTTTGACTTTGATTTTAAGCACAGTATTCGCGCTTTTTGGCTGTGATGCCAATAATCAAAGTCCAACCGATGTTTCCATTTTAGTAGATATAAAAGGGGAAGCAATCGATGATGTCTTGGTTGTGCCCGAGAACATTTCATTGGAAACAATTAAAGGCTTAATCGAAGTAAAGTTGAAGAAGAGTGACGATAGTGAAACTGTTGTTACTGACTATACTGTAGAAGGCTTTGACGCTACTATTACTACAGTACAAACCGTAACAATAAAAATAGGTGACTTACAAGCAACCCTAAAGGTTAGAGTTGAGAGGGAAGAACCTCAACCCGCAACTCCGACAGCAGTCAAGGTTGATAAGGCGAATGTTGAACTCGAAGCTAACGAAGCAACACTTGATGCATTAAAGAGCAAAATCGTTGTTACCGTTGTTTATTCCGATGAGTCTGTTAAGCCTGTAACCGATTATGTTGTAGAAGGATTTGATGCTTCAGTTAAGAACGAGCAAACCGTAACAATTAAGCATAGCAACCTTACCGCTACAATTAAAGTAACGATTAAAGCTGCTGTTGTTGAGGATCCTACTCCCGTTTCGTTGAAGGTAGAGCCAAACGCTGTAACGTTATCAAAGGAAGAAGCAACAGTTGATGGTTTGAAATCCAAAATCACAGTAACCGTTGTTTATTCTGATGAAAGTGAAGAGACTACAACCGAGTATACCATAGAGGGCTTGGATGCAGATTATGTTGGTCCTCAATCCGTTGCTGTTAAGTATGGCAAATTAGACGCTAACGTAACAGTTACCGTTGAACAAGGCAGTGTTGTTCCCGATACCATTACAGTTTACTATTACAATATCAATAATTGGACAGCAGTAAATTGTCATGCTTGGAATGATGCAGGAACTACTACAGAATGGCCCGGTACTGTAATGACAGCTGTAGACGACCATGAGAACTGGTATAAAGCAGATATCTCAACAGCTTGCACAAGTGTTATTTTCAACGATGGTGGAAACGGTGCTCAAACGTTAAATTTGACAGTTGACGCAGCTAATCCGTATTATAACGGTGGCGAATGGGTAAACGGTTTTATTCCATTTGAAGGCGACCTCAATATTACATTATATTATTACAATTTGAATAATTGGTCTGCTGTAAACTGTTATGCTTGGACGGGCACTGTAAATAACGGCGCATGGCCTGGTGTTGCAATGACCGCTGTTGATGATCATGAGGGTTGGTATCAAATTTCCATATCACGTGATCTTACAACCGTTATTTTCAACGATGGTGCTAGTGCTCAAACGGGAAATTTGACAGTTGATGCAGCTAATACATATTATAATGGCACTGAATGGAAAAACGATTTTATCGTTGAGAGTGATACACCCGACCCTGAATTACCAAAAATCACAGAAAGCAGTGAAGTAGTAATTTTAGTAGCCGATCAAGTAGTAAAAGCAGATCTAAACCCAGCAGCTTTAGAAGCAGGAAAGGTTGAGTTCATGGCGTTTGGTGTAGCATTAGCAGAAGGTGATGTGGTTGTAGTTAAAGTAGATGGAGTTGAATTTAACTACTACAAAGTTGAATCACCATTCCAAGGCAAAGTAGAGAAAGCAGCAAACTATAATTTCTACATTGCAAATGAGGGTATCTATGCTCATGAAGAAGTATTAACACCCGAACTACCAAAGATCACAGAAAGCAGTGAAGTAGTAATTTTAGTAGGCGATCAAGTAGTAAAAGCAGAGCTAAACCCAGCAGCTTTAGAAGCAGGAAATATTGTGTTCATGGCACTTGGTGTAGCATTAGCAGAAGGTGATGCGGTAGTAGTTAAAGTAGATGGAGTTGAATTTAACTACTACATAGTTGAATCACCATTCCAAGGCAAGGTAGAAAAAGCAGCAAACTATAATTTCTACATTGCAAATGATGGAATCTATGCTCATGAAGAAGTATTAACACCTGAATTACCAAAAATCACAGAAAGCAGTGAAGTAGTAATTTTAGTAGGCGATCAAGTAGTAAAAGCAGAACTAAACGCAGGAGCTTTAGTAGGAAAGATTGAGTTCATGGCACTTGGTGTAGCATTAGCAGAAGGTGATGTGGTTGTAGTTAAAGTAGATGGAGTTGAATTTAACTACTACAAAGAAGAATCACCATTCCAAGGCAAAGTAGAAAAATCAGCAAACTATAATTTCTACATTGCAAATGAGGGTATCTATGCTCATGAAGAAGTAGTAACACCCGACCCCGAAGTACCAAAAATCACAGAAAGCAGTGAAGTAGTAATTTTAGTAGCCGATCAAGTAGTAAAAGCAGATCTAAACCCAGCAGCTTTAGAAGCAGGAAAGATTGAGTTCATGGTTCTTGGTGTATCATTAGCAGAAGGTGATGTGGTTGTAGTTAAAGTAGACGGAGTTGAATTTAACTACTACAAAGTTGAATCACCATTCCAAGGTAAAGTAGAAAAATCAGCAAACTATAATTTCTACATTGCAAATGAGGGTATCTATGCTGATGAAGAAGTATTAACACCCGAAGTACCAAAAATCACAGAAAGCAGTGAAGTAGTAATTTTAGTAGGCGATCAAGTAGTAAAAGCAGAGCTAAACCCAGCAGCTTTAGAAGCAGGAAATATTGTGTTCATGGCACTTGGTGTAGCATTAGCAGAAGGTGATGCGGTAGTAGTTAAAGTAGATGGAGTTGAATTTAACTACTACATAGTTGAATCACCATTCCAAGGCAAGGTAGAAAAAGCAGCAAACTATAATTTCTACATTGCAAATGATGGAATCTATGCTCATGAAGAAGAATTAACACCCGAATTACCAAAGATCACAGAAAGCAGTGAAGTAGTAATTTTAGTAGGCGATCAAGTAGTAAAAGCAGAACTAAACGCAGGAGCTTTAGTAGGAAAGATTGAGTTCATGGCACTTGGTGTAGCATTAGCAGAAGGTGATGTGGTTGTAGTTAAAGTAGATGGAGTTG
>CALYRM010000081.1 GCA_945482995.1 uncultured Clostridia bacterium
ACATTCTGCCAGCACTAATACTTTGGGACAAATTATAAATAATCCTTGAAAAACACATTTACGTGTTAAGCCTTATATTAAAAATCATAAGTTTTTATTTATAAACATTCTCCCCAACTGTACCAAAGTACGAAGTAAATTTTAAGGATAAAACACAAAGAAATACGCAGTTTTGATCGACCGAGGCGTACTTGCCGTACGCCGACAAAGGAAAAACAAGTATTTCAAAGCGTTTTCCCTTAAAATTTATTAGTGATAAAGATATGTTTGCCTATGAGTTTTATTTGCCATAAATAGCAATCTTTACAATGAGATTATGACGAGAATTGACATTATGGCTCGAGATGACGAAAAAAAATCGCTAAAACTGAAGTTCTTAGCGATTTTTTTATATTATTCTTCGGGAATGCTTAATAATTTGCTTAATGAAGCTGCCATTGGTCGGACAGTTTCTAAGTTCATTAGGTTTTCTCTACAAAAGGATTTAAGAAACATTGGCGCGCCTTCCATAATTATCATATAAGTTACCGTTTCAGCTAAGGTATAGGCCTTTGGGAATAATTCAAAGTATTTTCTTAGATATATCTTTTCAAATACCTTAGTTAGCCTTTTACCAAATTTTTCGTCAAACTCGGCAAGTATTGAAAATGCATAGCAATATTCGTGTTTTAGTTCCTCGCTAAAATCGTCGTATGACGGCGGAGTTTTTAGCCTTATTTGCACATATACCCCATCGTTATTCATGACTATATTTCCCTTGCGACACTTGTACATTATCAAATGCAAGGCAAACTTTTGAACATACTTCGGAAGAGTAAGATCGCTAATTACCTTTTTTAGAAGAGGAATGACCTCACGGCTTTCCGAGAAATCCAACGCAGACATAAGCGAAGTAAGATCAAATAAGTCGTCGGGTGAAGTCAATACATAGAAAAATGCTTGACGATATTCGGGATTTTTTATATTTTCGTCAAAATCATTTAGTCCACGCTTCACCTTATCATACAGTTTCTTTAAAATCTCTTTTGGAAGCTCAACAAAATCAAGGCTAAATCTATCGGGATAACGCAACCCTTTAAAAAATTCAACGGGGTAATACATTCTATTTGAATACATTACCTGCATAAAATACTTTTTCGCTTCTTCGGTTTTTCCCAAATTCCACATAGCAAAGGCTCTCATTACCTCATAATGAACATTGCCCTTATTTGTATAATATAGGCGGTTTACTAATTCAAGCGCTTTTTCGTCATCGCCTAACTCAGAAGCTACGGCAGCCGCTTTTTGTAAACTTGTGGAGTTATCAGTTACAACAAATTGATTGAGTAAGTCCCTTAACTCTTCTTTATATTCATCACCTAAACATAAAATATCGCCTAAATATCCGCTGTTTGTTTTATCATTTAAGTATAAGTCTTTAAATATTTCAAAAGCTTTTTGTCTCTCTCCTATTTCTAAATAGCAGCTTGCGAGCAACGTTTTACGATTTTCTCTTCCGACAGTTTCTTGGTCGTACATGTCAGAAATGACATCTATCGCCTTTTGATATTCCCCATTATTGGCATAGTTTGTCGCTTCACGCAGTGCTTTTTGATTATAATCTATTCTTTCATCGTCCGAAAAATATAGGTTTTCGTCATAATCATCTATCGACATCAAGCGGTCTATCTCGTCCTTTAACACATTAAATGAAACATCGGGAAGTCTATCCGCTGCGCCAAACTTTGTCAAAAAGGAAATACATGAGAATATTCTATCGGTTGCACGCAAACTTTTTGGAGCGCTTTCAAGTAAACTGTCTACCTCATCGGGAGTTGGATTGTATTGATATAGAAAAGCAGAAACGCAGTTCAGAGCCATTTCGTAGTTATGCAATTTAGTGTAGATTTCGGCAAGTAGCAAAAGAATCTCCCGAGTGGGAGATTGTGAATATGCGTTATTAGCTAACGTCAATGCCGATTGATATTCCTGTAATTCCATATACTCAACCGCCATGTTGTAGCAGTCGGTATAATCTATGGTGAAAGTCAACGGCTGTTGCTCTTTTGTACTGCTCTTTTTCTTCATCTCGATAGATATTATTACCCTTTATCTTTTGCAATTACTTAACTTGACTACTTTTTTTTATGCAATTTGTCGAATTCCTGCCAAATGCCAATAACCGCTTCTTTATCAAAGGAGTATTTTTTGTTGCAGAAATGACATTCAATATCTATACTGCCTCTTTCCATAAGAATGTTTACACATTCATTTCTACCCAAGCTTCTTACAACGCCTTTCAAGTATTCTTCTGAACAAGTGCATTTATATTCGGGGTGTTGCGGCTCGAAATATTCGATTTCGAAGTGTCCAAAGTGGTCGTCAATTAGTTTATGCGGATCTCTTGCTTGAACATATTTATCAATATTGACAAAGTTCATTGAGATATCTTCAAGTATAACCAAAACTTCCTCGGTACAACCGGGCATTGGTTGTATTACAATACCGCCCGCAGACTCGCACTCGCCTGACTCGTTAATATTCACTGCCATTGCAAGCGCAGTGGGTACGCCCTCGCTCTTTGTGAAATACCAAGCAAAGTCTTCGTCAACATTGCCGTTTACCAATTCGCTTGTGCCGACGTAGGGGTCTTTTAGTCCCAAGTCTTTAACTACTTTCATCAATCCGCCTTTAATGGCGTCTTTTACATTTTGTTTGCCGTTGCCAAGTGGCGGTATATCTATGTTTGGATTATCAACATAGCCTCTTACGTTCATTGCGCCGTTTGAAGCAACAACGATTTGTCCGATTGGTCCTTCGGTTGCTATCGTAATTGAAAGCTTGTCGCCCTTGTTCTTTAGAGAGTTGCTCATAAACGTTGCTATGCTCAAAACCTTGCCTAATGCAACAGTTGCAACCGGCGACGTATTATGTATTCTACTTGCTTCTTTCACCAGTTCGGTGGTATCGAATGCCGTAACCTCTACCAATCCGTTAAATACCAATGCTTTACATACGCTATCCATAGCTTTTCTCCTTATTACTTCTCCAAAATAAAAAATATCCTTTCGCTTTTTGCTTTTGGAGCCCTGTTTTTTTCGTCTAATACGTTGATAATTTTAAATCCGCATTGACGACTGATTTCAAGAATATATTCAAGTGTGTGAGAATACTGTCTTTGACACTCGTCCGAACGGATATATAACCCTTGCGAATTCTTCTCAAAAAAGGTCAATTCCATTTTGACGCTATTATCCTTTTTTCTAAGAGTATTTTGCCAAAAATACGTTAAATCCTCTAAGTCCTCATAGTACAACTCGTTTCCTAAAATTTCGGTGAGTTTATACCTTGTGCTCATATCAAAAACAAAGCGTCCGCCCTCGATAAGCGCACTATATACTCTTGGAAAGAAGGATTTAAGTTCCTCGTCGGTCAAATAATTTATACCGTCCGAAGTAGCCGTTATTACGTCAAACGGAGAAGAAAAAGCAAATTCTAATGCATTTTCCTTTTTGAATAATATCTTCAACATTCTTTTGCTTGCGTTAGTCATTCCCTCTTGAAGCATTTCACCCGACAAGTCGCTTGCTTCAACGGTAAAGCCCTGTTCTGCTAACAGCATAGAAAATCTACCTGTTCCGCAAAACAAGTCCAAAGCCTTTCCCGACTTGTGCTTTTGAGTTACTAACGATAGCGCAAATTGATAGGGATATTCAATCAACCTATCATAGAATTTACCCAATACTTGATAAGCTGAATACATTTTTATTTCTTTTTGTTGTTCGAAGGCTTACGCTTATACGATGAGCTATACGTGTTTTGCGGTTTCTTCTTCTTTTGATTATTAGAATTGTTGCTCGTCGTTTGAGTATTGTAATTATTATTCTTAACCTTCTCTGCTTTTCTCGAATTACCTTTTGAGGCGGTGTATTCGGTCGTATTATTTTTGGTTTTCTTTTGGATTTTGACTTCCATTCTGTTGCCGTCTTTATCAACTTGAGTACAAATATAGTTATCAAATAGATATTGTCCGTAAGTGGTCCACATCATTGTAAAGAACATGAAGCCACTCATTATCAATAAGAAACCTATTACCATTGAAATATATGGAGATACGAGCGATATAGCCAATAAGCCTACGGTAAATGCTGCAACGAATACCGATTGAATGGGCATTACACATATGAACAGTACCGAGTTTTTTATGTGGTCAACAAGTTTAAAGTCATAACAAGCGATTGACGGAAGGGTTATCATTAACAAAATAACAGTTAAAGCCGCTACTATTCCAACAATTATGCTTACTAAATAGCTTGCCCATGTTGCACCCGTGGTGTTTAACAGGCAAGTATGCCAATCTAATCCATACAAAAATGCTGCCAAAACAATTGAGAAACCACAGTCTAAAACGATAAATGGTTTCCATAGTTTTTTGATACCACGGAAAAACGATTTTATCTTAACCTTTTCGCCCCACATCAAGCCTCTTGAACAATGGAATAATCCCGATAGTCCGAAAAATGCAATGAACGCAGAGCCTATCATACACGGAAATACCAATATTCTTCTGATATAGTGTAGGTAGTTTACAGCGTCTATATAACTATCTGCAATGTTCGGAAAACCGATACCAAAATTGCCTATAAAGTTTTTGCCTGAATAAACATAGTTGCTTACCAACATTGGTAATACCATAAAGCTGAATACGAGCGGTAATGCAAAAATTGCCGCATAAATCAAGTTGATAGGCAAAATCTTTTTTAGGTTAGCGCTGTACGTTCTGAAAAAGTATGAAATGCGTCCACCTGTTTCTACGGGTTCAACGGTACGCTTGTCTTTACCTACCGTTAGTTTTAAGATCAAATCTGCTCTTGACATAGATTCTCCTTGACGAATAAACTTTGGGATTTTGTCCGAAAGTTTTCATTATAATGTTGCTTATACCATAATACAACATTTTATTTAAGTTGGCAAGTTATTTTATGGTAAATAATATTATATATAAAGAATAAAATGCTAGTAAAACTGCATCACTTCGACAAGCACTCGTTTTAATGTGCAATGTACAATTGTGCATTCTTTGATTTTATGGTGTAGAATGTCATTTCGACCGAAGTGCTAATGCGCGGAGTGGAGAAATCTAATCTGCTTTTAATGTGAAAATGTGCAATTGATATACTACTGCAGGTATGCTTCGCTATGAGTCTGTGCTTATTTAGAGATGTCTCCACTACGGTCGACATGACGGAACAAGGATGAGATTCTTCGAACAACGCTTTCAGGATGACGATTGGTATGACTCGGAAGGACGTTGGTACGTCATCCCGACCAACGTAGAGGGATCTACTTTGGGAATGACGATATGGATTAGATCCTCACGACTACGCTACGCAACGCTTGAGGATGACATTATTGATTGTACATTGCACAAAACAAGGATAGGTCCCTCGAACAACGCTTTCAGGATGACGATATGGATTAGATCCTCACGACTACGCTACGCTTCGCTCAGGATGACAATTGGTATGACTCGGAATGACATTACTGGTCGAGATGATAAAACAGGAATAAGTGTTTGGAGATAAAAAATATGAAAAAAAATGTAATAGCTGTTGTTGGTGCCACGGGATTAGTTGGCAATGCCTTTTTGAGGGTATTGGAAGAGAAAAAACTAAATATTGATAAATACTACCTATATGCTTCTAAAAAAAGCGCGGGAAAAATTATCCGTTTTTTGGGTTCTAATCACACCGTTTTGGAATTAACTGAAGAAAATATTGTAGACAAAGGAATAACCCTTGCTCTTTTTTCGGCAGGTACAGAAGTTAGTAAACGCTTTGCGCCAATATTCGTGAAAAACGGCGCTGTTGTTATCGATAACAGCAGTCAATGGCGAATGGACAATAATTGCCCGTTGGTTGTTCCCGAAGTTAATGCCGAAGATATATGGTGGAATAGTGGAATTATTGCTAACCCAAACTGTTCTACAATTCAAGCAGTCGTTGCATTAAAACCTCTTGACGATGAGTTCAAGATTAAAAGAATAGTTTACAGCACGTATCAAGCGGTTTCAGGCGCCGGCGTTCAAGGTTTTTTGGATTTGCAGCAAGGTGTAAAGGGAATAAACCCACAAAAATTCCCATATCCGATTTTTGCGAATGTCATTCCGCATATCGATTCATTTTTGGAAAACGGCTATACCAAGGAAGAAATGAAAATGATAAAAGAAACAAAAAAAATCTTACATAATGATTCTTTAAAAATTACCGCAACTACGGTTAGAGTTCCCGTCTACTATGGTCACAGCGAAAGCATAAACGTTGAATTTTATAAGCCTTGTACATTGATTGACATAAAAAACACTCTTAGCAAGGCGAATGGCGTTGTATTGATTGACGACATTCACAACAACAAATATCCTATGCCTATTTATGCAGAAGGCAAAGACGAAGTTTTTGTCGGAAGAGTTAGAATTGACGATACCGTTGATAGCGGCTGCAATCTATGGGTTGTAGCGGACAATATCCGAAAGGGTGCGGCGACTAATGCGATACAAATAGCGGAAAAAATAATAAAATAGTTTTGATAATTTCCTAAAAAGTGAATAATCTTTTTTGATTGCTAACTGCACGTTTTAACGTGCAAGGTGCAATTGTGCATTCTTTGATTTGATGGTGTAGAATGTCATTTCGACCGAAGTGCGAATGCACGGAAGAGATGTCTCCACTACGGTCGACATGACGGATATTAGCAATTCATCATAACACCAAGTCTGTGCTTATATAGAGATGTCTCCACTTCGGTCGACATGACGGAACAAGGATGAGGTCCCTCGAACAACGCTTTCATGATGACATTCTGTTGGTTCGAGGATGCTAATGCGGATTAGATTCCTCGACTACGCTCGGAATGACATTTTGATGAGATCCTCACGACTACGCTACGCAACGCTTGAGGATGACAATTGGTATGACTCGGAATGAGAAAAAATTATGATACTCTATTCGTTATATTTTTCGACGCTTAACCCTGCCTCGTTGAACATTTCCATTGAAAAATCGTCGGGATAACCTTGTTTGAAAATAACTCTCTTGATGCCTGAATTGATAATCATTTTTGCGCAAATCGAACATGGCTGATGGGTACAATATAGCGTTGCGCCGTCTACAGAAATACCGAGTTTTGCGGCTTGAATGATTGCGTTTTGCTCGGCGTGAACGGCATAGCATACCTCGTGGCGTGTGCCTGATTCTATACCCAATTTTTGGCGTAAGCATTCCCCTCTTTCCTTGCAACTCTTTATTCCTGCACCTGCACCGTTGTAGCCTGTGGTTAATATTCTTTTGTCTTTTGTGATAATTGCGCCGACCTGCCTATCGGGTTTATAACACGAGCTCCAGGTTGCTACTAGTTCGGTCATTTCCATAAATCGTCTATCCCATTTATCCATAAAGTAAAAACTCCTTTTGACTATGTTTCATTATTATATCACCTAATTTGGGTAATTGCAATAGAAAAAACAAGGATTAGATTCTTCGACGTTGCTACGCTGCGCTTCCAGAATGACAATGTGGATGAGATTTCTCCACTTCGGTCGGAATGACATTATTAGTCGGAATGACGATTGGTATGGCTCGGGATGACGAAACAAGGATAAGGTCCCTCGACGTTGCTCGGGATGACAGCGGAGCTGTCAATTTACCCTCCACTGCGGTCGGAATGACGGATACCAGCAATTCTTCATAACACCAAGTCTGTGCTTATATAGAGATGTCTCCACTACGGTCGACATGACGGAACAAGGATGAGATTCTTCGACTCCGCTACTCATCGCTTCCAGAATGACATTTATATGGATTAGATTCTTCGACTTCGCTACGCTTCGCTCAGAATGACATTTATATGCGCTCAGGATAACATCACAGATTTTACCCAAACGTCGCTTTCGCCCCAACAATTTTTGTAATCTCCTATCGTATTG
>CALYRM010000082.1 GCA_945482995.1 uncultured Clostridia bacterium
AATCGTTTAGGAAAGTTATTGTAGAGCAATAAAAATGTACACGGAATACTTTATTCCGTGTACATTTCTATTTATTATAGCAAATATTTCAGAAAAAATCAATATAAACCGTATTATTGAAAAGTAATTCATTTGTGATTTCCATAATTTTTTATGCACAAAACACGCTTAATTGCACAATATTTGTACTTCAAATAAAGTATTTGATTCACTTTTTCAATGTCGTTTGTACACCAAACAAAAAGGAGCAAAGTTGTGGAAAGATTAAATGATATACTCGAAAATCTATTAAAAACGGATAGCCGTTATTTTACGGACGAAGGCGAACTTCTTAAAAATGCCGTTTACGAAGACGCTATGAAAATGGATTCTTCGCTTATAAAATTATTGCTTTCAGACGATACCTGCAAAGCACGGTTCTTTACGGAAGTTGACGGCGTTTTAGTTTTTGACAAAGTAGGCTTCGGTTGGGTTATTAATAATCGTCAATTTTTGCCCGATTCTTATACCCGTTTCAAAAATAAAATCGGTCTTACCGACAGCAACGGCGATTTTATTTCTTCGTCTAACGACGTAGTCTTATCTTTCCCTTATAAAGATTGCGTTTTAGAAGGTGGACAATCAAAGGAAGACCAAAAACGTGAAGAAATCTTCTACAATGAAACACTTGCCCCTGAAGAAGTTGACAGGCTTCTATATCCGAAAGTATTTACGGGCGCAAAACGCTATACAAAAGACGGCGTGGAAGAAAATATTACTTTTGACGAAAATGATAATCTCATTATTAAAGGCAACAATTTGCTTGCTATTTCTTCACTTTTGAAAAGATATGAAGGAAAAATAAAATGCATTTATATCGACCCTCCGTACAACCCCACCAGCAACGCTAATACTTTTGCGTATAATAATTCTTTCAATCGTTCTACTTGGCTTGTGTTCATGAAAAATAGGTTGGAAGTCGCAAAAAAATTATTAACACGTGATGGCGTTTTAATAGTTGCAATAGACAAAAATGAGCAGCCAAGACTACAAATACTAATCGAGGAAATTTTCCCTGAATACGACACTGATTGTATTACAGTTGTACATAACCCACGTGGCACAATAGGTACGAATTTTTCATACACGCATGAGTTTGCAATCTTTGTAACACCAAAAGGGATTAAATCAATCGGAAATAGAAAACTTCTTCCAGAAGAAATTGATTGGTCTCCACTTCGAAATTGGGGAAGTGAATCATTGCGAACAGATGCTAAAAATTGCTTCTATCCTATTATTGTGCAAAATGAAAAAATAATAGGGTTTGGGGACGTATCACACGATTCATTCCATCCTACATCACAAACGGAAATCGTTGACGATAAGTACTACATCTACCCCATTGATAGTAAAGGAATAGAAAGAAAATGGCGATACGCAAGACAAACCGTAGAATCGATTGTACATTTATTAAAAGTTAAGAAAACTAAAACAGGTTTCGATATTGAAATTGGCAAAGACTTTGGTACATATAAAACCGTTTGGACTGATTCTAAATATGATGCCAATGTAAATGGGACTCAATTATTAAAGAGTATTATACCCGATACAACTTTTTCATATCCTAAATCTATACATACCGTAATTGATTGTATATACTCCGTTGTTCATAGTGATAAAAACGCAATTATATTAGATTTCTTTGGCGGTAGCGGTACGACAGGACACGCCGTAATGGAAATCAATAAAGACGGCGGTAAAAGAAGATTTATCTTGGTAGAACAAATGGATTATGTTGAAAGCAATACCTTAATGCGTAATGTAAAAATTATGCAAAATATGACCCCTAACGGAAGTATTGTTTACTGCGAACTTGCAAAATTAAATCAAACTTTCGTAGAAGCGATACAATCAGCAGAAAATGACGAGCAACTTGCAAGCGTTTGGTTTAAAATGCGTGAAAGCGGCTTTATAAGCAGTTACGTAAATCCAAAAGAAATAAACGCTGAAGCGGAAGGCTTTAACGCGCTTTCATTTGAAGATAAAAAGCGTTTATTCCTTGCTATTTTGGATAAAAATATGCTTTACGTCAACTATTGCGATATTGATGATGAAAGTTATTCTATTTCAGAAGAAGACAAGGCGTTTACGCATAGTTTCTATAAGGAGTCGTAATTATGCCTTTCCTTTTTGAAAAAATTGATA
This sequence comes from uncultured Clostridia bacterium, assembly GCA_945482995.1. Classification (GTDB taxonomy): domain Bacteria; phylum Bacillota; class Clostridia; order Christensenellales; family CAG-1252; genus RUG14300. Next base: position 2,185 of record CALYRM010000082.1, read on the forward strand.
CGTTAAAGGAAGTCGGTTTTTATAGTGAACTTCCAACATATATAAAAGAAAATCTAAATCCTGCATTTGAGTTGCGCCCTTATCAAGAATCGGCGTTTTGCAATTATATTACATACTTTGAAAGTCCAAAGTTAAAGCAAAAGCCTACGCAAACGTTATTCCATATGGCAACGGGTAGCGGTAAAACACTTATAATGGCAGGACTTATGCTTTATCTTTATAAACAAGGGTATCGTAATTTCCTTTTCTTCGTCAATTTAAGCAATATTGTACGCAAAACGAAAGAAAACTTTCTTACGCAAACATCGTCCAAATATCTTTTTGCTGAAAATGTGAATATCGACGGCGAACGCATTAAGGTTAAAGAAGTTAGCAACTTTCAAAATACGGACGAAAACGCTATAAATATATGCTTTACCACTATTCAAGGCTTACACTCTGATATGTGGGCAGTAAAAGAAAATAGCATTTCGTTTGATGATTTTAAGGATAAAAAAGTCGTTCTTATTTCCGATGAAGCGCACCATTTAAGTGCAAGCACAAAAAAAGAAGAAAAAGAAGCACAAGAAAATAATAATACTTGGGAATATACCGTTGGACGTATCTTCGGCTCTAATAATGATAACGTTCTTTTAGAATTTACCGCTACTTGCGACGTTAAAAATGCTGAAATTTTGGCAAAGTACGAAAACAAAATCATTTTCGATTATCCGCTTGCGAAATTCAGAGATGATTTATATTCCAAAGAAATTAAAACATTACGTACGGATAGCCCCGTTTTTGATAGGTCTTTACAAGCCGTTTTATTAAGTCAATATCGTTTGAAAGTTTTTCAAGATAACCGCCTTAATATAAAGCCTGTTATACTTTTCAAGTCGCACTTGGTTAAAGAAAATGCAGAAAATATGGTTTTATTTATTAGAGATATTTCTACGCTTACGGGTGCAAAAATTCAAGAAGTTTTTGATATGATACGTGGGCAAGCCCCCGTTATGCAAGAAGCCTACGATTATTTTGTAAATAATGGCATTTCTTTTGAACAGTTAGCGCAAGAAATTAAAGACGATTTTTCGACTTCGCATTGCATTTCTGCTAATGATGATAAAGAAGTTGAAAAGAATCAGTTGCTTCTTAATTCGCTTGAAGATAAAAATAATCCGTATCGTGCCGTATTTGCCGTTGATAAATTAAACGAAGGCTGGGACGTTCTTAACCTTTTTGATATTGTACGCCTTTATGAAACCCGTGATAGCAAAAATGGTAAACCGGGCGCAGGTACTATTTCCGAAGCGCAACTTATAGGTCGTGGTGCAAGATATTGTCCGTTTAAGATTGATGACGAACAACCTAAATATCAGCGTAAGTACGATAACGACGTTGATAATCAACTTCGTATTTGTGAAACGCTCTATTACCATTGTTGGAACGAGCCGAGATATATAAGCGAATTACACACCGCTTTGCGTGAAGTTGGTCTTGACCTTGAAGGTATCGTTACAAAAAAATATAAATTAAAAGATTCTTTCAAAGCCGACGATTTATATCGCACGGGCTACGTATTCACGAACGAAAGAGTGTTAAAAAGTCGTAATGACGTACACGAACTTTTGCCGTCAGTAAGAAATAAGATATACGAAGTGGCAATCGCTGTTGGTAAGGGAGGCGAAGACGTCGTTTTAGAAGAAGTTTCATCCGACGTAAGTGTTAAAACTTATCAATATCTTACAACGTTTAAGGAAATTGCTTCTATAAACTATTCAGCCGTAAATCGTGCATTAAGACAGTTTGACGTTTTTAAGTTTAACACCTTAAAATCATACTTCCCGAACATAAAGTCAACTTACGATTTTGTAACGGATAGCAATTATTTAGGCGACATTAAAATCAAAATTACTTCAAAACACCAAATACCGCCGATGAACATTATTTATAAGGCTTGCGTGAACGTTCTTTCTAAAATTGCAGTAAAAGTATCTGCTATTGAAGAAGTTTGGGAAGGTACGACGGAATTTAGCGCGCATTATTTAAGCGAATTTATTAAAGATAAGAGCGTAAACTATACGCCGATTGCAGGCGGTAAAGGTATGTCGCAAAACGATGCTTCCGTTGGTGCAAATCGTTTAGATTTATCTGTTGAAGATTGGTTTGTATTTAACGATAACTATGGAACGTCTGAAGAAAAAGCCTTTGTTCGTTATTTTAAGGATTATGTTGATACATTGCGTAGTAAATACGACAAAATATATTTGCTCCGTAATGAACGACAAATTCATTTATATTCGTTTGAAGGTGGCGAACGTTTTGAGCCTGACTATATCTTATATTTATGTAAAAATCGCACCGATTCGGTTGAACAACTTATTGTTTTTGTTGAGCCGAAGGGTACGCACTTGATTGATTCGGATAAATGGAAAGAAGATTTCTTGCTTGAACTTAAAGGAAAGTCAATTCCTACGATTACGTTTGCCGATGATAATAAATACAAAATTTGGGGCTTTCATTTCTTCAATACAGAGTGTAGAAGCGTTGAATTTACTGCGGATATGGAAACATTATAAAGCAAAAAGCCGAAGATTAACTCAGGTTTTTTGTTGTAGCAGTGGCAGTCTGTATTGACTTTATCAAAAATATATGCTATAATATTGTATAAGTTTACTTAAGAGGAGCATAATATAATGTTAAATAGACCATTAGAAATGGAAAATCAACTTATAATGAAAAAAGCATTAACTGATTTAGAAAAACACCTCAAAGCAGATGTTTTAGTATATTATGGACCTATTGTAAATGGCTCAGATTCTGAAATTAAAGATATTGTAGAAAGAATCCCAAACAAAAAAGAAGTTTTGTATGTTATTTTGACTACAGGCGGTGGTGTTTTACTTCCTGTTCAAAGGATGGTCAAAGTATTTAGATATTATTATAAGGAAGTAAATTTTATTGTTCCTAATTATGCTTTTAGTGCGGGTACAATATTATGTATGAGTGGCGATAAAATTTACATGAATTATTTTAGTTGTTTAGGACCGATTGACCCTCAAGTTGAAAATAAAGATAATAAGTTGGTGCCTGCGTTAGGGTATTTAGATAAAATAAATGAATTGTTGGATAAAGCAAAAAATAATACTTTAACTCAAGCCGAGTTTTTAATCTTAAAAGATTTTGATTTGGCTGAGTTAAAACAATATGAACAAGCAAAAGACTTGGCTATAAGTTTATTAAAAAAGTGGTTAACACAATATAAATTCAAAGATTGGAATCAACACTCTGATGGTAGTATTGTAACACAGCAGGAAAAAGAAGCTCGCGCCGTTGAAATCGCCGAATTGTTAAGCGACAATAAAAAATGGAATTCTCACGGATTTCCTATAGATATTGACACTTTAACTACAGAACTAAAATTAAAAATTGAAGATTTTTCCAAAGATACAAAATTAAACAATTTAATCGTGAAATATAATGACTGTTTAGAAGAATATGTTAATATTAAAAAATATCAACGATTTATTCAAACGAGGAATTTTATATGAAAATTTTAGAAAAATTAGAATTATTAAAAGAACGAGAGAAAGATTTTGTTAATGATAACAATGAATATGAGAACGCAGTAAAAACTTATAATGAAATGGTGGAAAACGGAATAATAAAGCCTCGAGGATATTGTCTTTCTTCTATAGCTGATTATACCAATATCGGTTTCGAAAACAGGGAGTTTTCAAACAAAAACTAATTCAAAAGCCGAAGATTAAACTTCGGCTTTTATCTTTGAAATTTTTATTATTTTAACTTAACGATTAAGCCGAAATAATCTCTTGTAAAAAATAAAACGAACTTTGACTTTTCATCAAGGTTCGTTTTATTCTTGTTTGGTGCGCCTGAGAGGACTTGAACCTCCACGTAAGAACACTAGATCCTAAGTCTAGCGCGTCTGCCATTCCGCCACAGGCGCATATATTTGGTGACCATGGGATTTTCATCTTATTTAGTTAGGGCTGTCTATATTGTTAGACAGCCCTTTGGTGACCCACCGGGGATTCGAACCCCGGACCCTTTGATTAAAAGTCAAATGCTCTACCTACTGAGCTAGTGGGTCTGGCAGGGGTAGCAGGATTTGAACCTACGAATACTAGAGTCAAAGTCTAGTGCCTTACCGCTTGGCGATACCCCTATATAAGTTTTGCTGGGGTGAGATAAGGGATTTGAACCCTTGGCCTCCAGGGCCACAACCTGGCGCTCTAACCAAACTGAGCTAATCCCACCATATGGTGATCCAGGGGGGACTCGAACCCTCGACCCACGGCTTAGAAGGCCGTTGCTCTATCCACTGAGCTACTGAACCAAATGGAGCGAGTGATGGGAATCGAACCCACACAACCAGCTTGGAAGGCTGGGATTCTGCCTTTGAACTACACTCGCATGCTCACCAAATGCTATTAGATATTATCATTTATAAAATAATTTGTCAACTGTTCTAATAAAGTTTTCTCAACATAATTTGAATATTTTTTTCAGAAACCCAAATTTCAGCATACTCTATTCCGTTTAAGCTTCCACTACAACCGGGATTTAGGTAAATTATTCCGTCTTTTTCAGTTTTTGACTGTATGTGAGTGTGTCCGTAAATCACTAAGGAAGCATTGTGCTTCAATGCTTGTGTTTCTAATTCGGACAATCCGCTTTTGACTAAATATCTATGTCCGTGAGTTAGGAAGATTGTTACTCCTTCAACAGTTGTGGTTAATTCCAATGGGTGTGAATCAAAAGTTGGATCGCAATTACCTCGAACGGCTTCAATCTTGTTAGGGTAAGCATATTGATATAAATCCAAACGTGCAATTCCATCTCCACAAAAATAAACGTAATCGAAATAGTCTATTTTTTCCATCAGCATATCGACCGCTTTTGAATCATAATGGCAGTCAGAAAAGACTAATATTTTTTTCATAGTAACTCCAAAAGCTTTCTTAACGCTCGACCTCTATGGCTGACCGAATTTTTTTCTTCGCTAGTTGCTTCACCAAAGGATTTTTTTAATTCGCTTGAATAGAAGAGGGTATCATATCCGAAACCGTCCGTACCTTGCTCTTCAAATAAAATGAATCCTTCAACCTTTCCTTTAGCTGTAAGATAATGTCCATCAGGAAAAACTAGAGAAATAACCGTTTCAAATCTGGCAGTTCTTTCATTATACTCAACGCTTTGCAATTCTCTCAGTAATTTTTCTCTGTTCCTTTTGTCGTCGTGTTCAACTCCTGCGTATCTTGCAGAGTAAACTCCCGGAGCACCGTTTAAAGCGTCGACAATAAGCCCTGTATCGTCGGCAAGAGTCGGCATATTGGTTAGCTTGCAGATAGCTCTTGCCTTAATAAGTGAATTCTCCAAAAATGTTTTGCCATTTTCTTCGATATCAGCGTCAATACCTAATTCGCCTAAAGAAATAAGCTCAAGCTTACTTTCAATGATATCTCTCATTTCCTTTAATTTATGTTGATTATTTGTTGCAACTACGCATTTCATACGTTAATTATAGCATAAAAATCTACAATTAGAAACTAATAATTGAATAATCGTTATAAAAAAACAATTTCAACCCTTGAAATTTTGCCACATTTTTTATATAATTATTATATGGAAAAACAAAAGAGACAAAGTAATAAGGTATATTATTATAAATGTCGGAGGTCAAGAGATGTGGTGTATGGAATTTTTTGTGTTGGATTTCTGGCACCTGGA
>CALYRM010000083.1 GCA_945482995.1 uncultured Clostridia bacterium
ACAAGTATTTCAAAGCGTTTTGCCTTAAAATTTATTAGTGATAAAGATATGTTCGTCTAAGTTGTCTTTTGCTAAATTTTGTGCTATAATGTAAAAAGCATAATCAAGGAGAAAAAATTTTATGGCAAGAGTTGAAACCTGTGTGTTGACAAATATGTGTATGGTGTATAGCGGCACAAAACTTCTTGTAATGGAAAGAAAACATCAAGATTGGGGTGGATTGACATTTCCCGGCGGTCATGTTGAAGCAAAAGAACGCTTTGATGATGCTGTAATAAGAGAAGTAAAAGAAGAAACAGGGTTAGACGTTGCCAATGTTAAACTTTGCGGAATTACCCAATGGGTACATAAGGACAATAAATTCCGTTATATCGCATTTCTTTATAAGACAGATACATTTTCGGGTGAATTAAAGTGTTCGGACGAGGGGGAAATATTTTGGATAGAGCGTGAAGATTTGCACAAATATGCATTATCCGACGGTTTTGAAGATATGCTTGAAGTTTATGACGAAACCGCTTCTGAAAAGTTTTTCATAACAGATCAGGACGATTGGATTAATTAATTCATTCATAATGTCTTCCTTTGCCATAATTTTATTCTGAGCGCGCTCGAAGAATCTCATCCACATATAAATGAGGAAATGAATAAAGAAGTCGCTTCGCCAATTGTGGATTTGTTATTTGTATGTTTATGGTCGTCATGTCGAGCGCAGTAGAGACATTTCTATACTAGCACAAACTTATTGCGAAGCGAATGAGCCCTCGGACAGATAAATAGATAATTGGACATTAAGCAAAAGTGTATCACATTTTTACTACAGCATTGCACATAAATAAAATAAAAAGCAAACAAAGTTTGCTTTTTATTTTGTTGCGACTTCGTAACTGTAATCCATTCTCTTTTTTATCTCGTCATCGCTGACTGAATCGTTTAACACAATAGTGCACCAACGTTTTTTATTCATATGGTAGGCTCGAAAATATTTTATATCGTCAACAATCTTGTCCAACTCATCTGGGTCAATTCTAAAATCAATTACTTCGATTAAGCCTTTCTCTTCGATACCGAACAATGATTTTTTAGCGTGAAGTATGGCTGCATACCATTTTTTTGTATCATCACGTCTTAATACCGAGTTTTCGTCATCCCACAAAAATTCGGGAGTGGTTTGATATTTTGTATAGGCATAGTCGGCAACCATCTTTGCTTGGCGAGAAATGAATTTTTCTTCAAAGCAACAGGCGCTTGCAATATTTGATAGGATAGTTTCTATTTCCTTTCTCAGTTCGCCCAAAAAACTTCCTTCGGAATTCTTTACAAAAATAGGTGTGTACTTGTCTCTTGAAAAGGCGTCTGTTACGTCGATATCAACCCAATTATTTTTGACTAATACCGTCAAAACAAATTGATCGTCTGCAATCAAACAAGAATAGCAAAAACTTTCATCGGTTTTTGTAAAACCAAAAGAAAGCAGTTTATTAGTATCAAAACTTTTATTCTTAAATATCCTTTCCGCCAATTCCATTGTTATAGGTTAGAAACAGATTTTTTCGATAGCGATTCTATAAATTTTGAAAGTATTGATAAAATCTTCAACGTTCATTCTCTCGTTTACGTGGTGACAAAGATTGTCTTTGTTCGGGAAGCATGGTCCAAAAGCCAAAGCGCGAGGTAAAGCTCTTGCATAGGTTGCGCCGCCGATAGTCATAGGTTTAGCGTCCATTTCTCCCGTTACTTCCTTATAAGCTGAAAGCAATGCTTGAACGAAAGGATCGTTTTCATCAAAGAAGAGAGCAGGGTGAGCACCGTGCATTGTGAATTCTGCAAAATCGAAATGAGCCTTAAGTCTATCGACAATCTCTTGATGGGTGAAGGAAATCGGGAAGCGGATATCTAAGCCGATAAGTAGTTTGTCGTCCTCTTTTTTAGCATAGCCAACGTTCATAGATAGCGAACCGCTTTGCTCGTCCTTCAATCCGATATTACATTTTGAACCATCGTAAGCAGCAAAACCACAAGCAAGCGCGTTGAACGTATTGTCAAGTGAAGCGACTGTGTTCAAAATCTTCAAAAGTGCATTCTCGCCGAGCCAAGGTGTTGAACCATGCGCAGACTTGCCTTCTGCTTCTGCAATCCACAATTCGCCGTCTTTTTTGAGCCTAACGCCATAATGCAAAGCGTAAGTTACCGCCACGTCCGATATGCACGAAAACTTTGCTACCGCCTTATCGGGAACCATATTTACTCTATCCCCTGACACGATATCCACAAGGTGTTCGGGACAAGGCATTGACATTTCGAGGTGAGCAACGCCTTTTTCACAGTTGATAACAGGAAAGTCGCCGTCCGGTGAGATTGCTAAGGTTGGAATTTCTTCGGTGAGTAAATATCTATCGATACAAGCCCAACCGCTCTCTTCATTTGCGCCGATAATAAATCTAATTCTCATTTTTGGAAGTTTACCTTCGTCAAGTAGCGACTTAACGGCATAAAGAGACAAAATAAAAGGGCCTTTGTCGTCAACAATACCTCTGCCGATTATTTCACCGTCAACGATATCCGCAGAAAGTGGATCTGCTTTCCAACCGTCCAAAAGTGGGACAGTGTCTACGTGTGCCAAAATACCGAAAAGTTCGCCTTCGCCTATTTCAGCCCAACCAACATAGTTGTCGATATTCTTAACCCTAAAGCCCATACTTTCTGCAAGGGTGAGAGAATATTCAAGAGCCTTTTGGGGGCCTTTGCCAAATGGTGCGTTTTCGCTTGGTTCACCTTGAACCGAGTTGATATTGATTAAACCTTTAGTTGCTTCATACATTGCATCAAAATAATTTTTCATATAATACTCCTTTAACCTCAAATGTGTTAGGTCAAATAGGTGAAAGTCACGTTTTTCTCTTATGTTTTGAAGACTTAAAAACAAAAAACTTATTTTATAAGTGATTAGAGATAATGGAATTTCGCCTACCTATTATTTTATACTTATCTTCGCCATTTCGTCAATTGGTTTTGGAAATAATTAATACGATTGATAATATATATGTTATGTAGACAAAATTAATATCATTCATAATGCCATTTCGAGCGTAGTCGAGAAATCTCTGTAAAAGCATATTGCCTTTTAAATAAACGTATGGTGTGAGATTCACTTCACAATCAAATCAATTCAACCACTGTACATTGCATGTTAACTAAAACACAAGGCTTATAGCGTACGTGCAATATAAAAACACAAAAATTATGCAAATAAAATAAAAAAAATCCGAAACAAGATTGCAATATCAATCTAAAAGTGATAAAATGTTTTTCTACGATGATTCGGAAAAGGAGAACATTATGAGCGAAAAATATAGTTTAGACATTGCTGGATATAAAACCGAGTTACCGATTTTACCATTGCCTAACGGCTTGAAAATATGCTTTTTCAACCTACATGGTGACGTTGAGCTTACCGAACACTGCGGAAAAGAGTTGAGTAAGTTTTTAACAGATGCCGATATTATTCTTACAGCCGAAAGCAAAGGCTTGCAGTTATCACACGTAATTGCTAGAGAACTTGGACACAAATATTACACGGTTTGTAGAAAAAGCAAAAAGCTATATATGCAAGACGGCTTAGAAGCAAAGGTTAAATCAATAACGACAGGAAACGAGCAAACCCTATATTTGAGCAAGCATGACGCCGACCTTTTGAAAGATAAAAAGGTTGCTATTGTCGATGACGTTATTTCCACGGGCGGAAGCTTGTTGGGCTTAGAAAAAATAGTGGAAATGGCAGGCGGAATCATTTACAAAAAAGCATTTGTATTAGCTGAAGGCGCAGCGGCTGACAGAAAAGACGTTATCTATCTAGCCAAAATTCCGCTTATCAACGCATAAAATTGATTATTTCCCTAAAAAAGTAACAAAAAATAGTTGTTATTTTTTTTGCTGTATGCTAAAATATTAAAGCAAATAATGTTTAAGGAGGGTATTCCCTTGTTATCAAGTATCTATAATGTTTTATCAGCAATATCATATGGACCAGGTGGTCATAAGATTGCTACCATCGCAAGTGGTGTTATTATGTGTATTTTAGCAGCGGTTTCTATTGCTTTAATCGTTGTTGTTTTGTTACAAAAGAGCAATCAAGACGATGTTTCTGCAATCACCGGCGGTTCATCGGAAACATATTACAAAAAGAATAAAGAGCTTACAGCAGAAAAGAAATTGAAAATTGCGACAATCGTTTGTTCTTCTATCATGGTAGTTGCGGCAATCGTATTTTTCATTATCGCTCCTGCAAACTAATGCGTAAAAGTGATTTTAGAATAATAAATTAGTAATGCCCTACAAGCCTAGGGCATTTTTGTTTGATTATGAGAATAGTATATTTTGATACCGAAACAACAGGTTTAAGTCCGAATATGAATTTTATGACCGGCTATTATGGGCAGGTATGTCAATTAGCCTATACCATAGTAGACGGAGAAAGCGTTATTGCAAAGAACTTTTTCTTTACCGTCGATTACGTAGAGCCGTCCGCTTCAAAGGTTACAGGGCTAACTACCGATTTACTTGCCGTGTTGTCTAATGGCAATAAGTTCGCGGATTCCGCCGACGAGATTTATAACGATTTCAGCGAGGCCGATTACATAGTTTCCCACAATTTTAGTTTTGATAAGAAATTTATGGACGCGGAGTTTTCACGTCTTGGAAGAAGATTTGACTACAAAAATGCAATATGCTCGATGAGATCAACAGTCGGATACTTGAAGATTCCGGGATTTAGAAACGTCTATAAATTGCCGTCCTTAAAAGAGTTAGGCGATTATTTTGGAGTTAGCGATATCGAGACAAGCGAAAGGGCAAAGGAATTGTATGATTCTTCAAGCGTTGCGCACGATGCAAGATTCGATACCGTAAAATTAATGCTAGCGGTAGAGATCGCGAAAAAGGTGTGTCCCGAATTGATGGTATTGAACTAATACAGACAGTATGTCATCCTGACTATAAAATGTCATTCTGAGCGTAGTGAAACGAAGTCTAAGGATCTAACCCGCGTTTCTGCCTAAAACTTTAACAAGATTTAATTAAAATTAACATAAGAATAGACAAAAAACAAAATTTATATGTTATAATAAAGTGCCGAGTTATCGTGCAATAACATTGTACTTTGATTAGGTCTATTAGGAGGTATTACTGTGAAGAGATTAGTTTTAACTAAAAAGGAAATATGTACTATTCCCAATTATCTAACCTTTTTAAGAATAGCACTTGTACCTGTTTATATGACGCTTTTGATTTTAGGAGCAAGAGATGGAAATATGGCATTTGTTTATTCTTCATTGGGAATTATGTTATTTGCGTCTCTTACCGATGTTCTTGACGGAAAAATCGCAAGAAGATTTAATCAAGGATCGTATGTTGGTCAATGTATCGATCCAATTGCAGATAAGTGTATGCACATTGGCGCTATTGTAGCATTAGCAATTGCAGGTTACCTACATTGGGCATTTATTATCTTTATTGCATTTAGAGAGTTTATGATGGTATTTGTCGGTTGCTTTGTTGTAAACAAAGTAAATATAAAGGCAAATATGTTGGGAAAGGTTGCTTCTGCAATCATAAGCATAGGTGTAATGTCTTGCTTCTTCCACCCATATATTTCAAAGCTTTGGGGCGAATATGGCTTAGATTGGATTGTAGTAACCATTGGTTTAGTTCTTAATTGGACTGCTGCGGTTAACTATGCAATCAACGTATATAAGCAAGTAAAGTACAGCAAAGAGCATCCCGAAGAAGAACAACAAGAAAACGGAGAGGTCATGCAAGCAGCCGCTGAGGACGCTGCAGACGACGCTCAAACGACAAATGTTGCAACAGATAGCACCGACAATACAAACGAATAAACTATTGTCATCTATAATACCTTGTTTTAGGGTGAATTGACAACAACGACGTCGTTCTAAGCGTAGTGTAACGTAGTCGAAGAATATCATCAATAACGTCATTCCTAGGCGTGGTTGAAGTATATCATTCATATTAAAACACACTGTTTTATTAAAAAAGCAGTGTGCTTTTTTACGCCATTTTAAATATCTTTATAACCATTCATGATCTAATTTTGACCATCCATAATGTCATCCTGAGTGTAGTCGAAGGATCTATAAACATCGTCATACTTAAACAACGACGAAAAAACAAATTCTTGTTCGTCATGTCGACCGCAGTGGGGACGTCTCTCTCCATAAGCACCAACTTTTAGCAAGACATATAAGCAGTCTATATGCTAATTTGAGCATTGTACGGTACACATTTATCAAAGGCGCTGTGATTTGCCTATCATTGATTATTTTGTAACATAATAACTAAAAAAGTAATATATGCATATTCGTTCTATCGGTTAGAATAAGTTTTGATATAAACTTGCTTGGGGGTAAATATGAAATTTAGCGAATTGATAGGGAAAAAAGTTATTTGTATGTCATTTGCAAAAGAAATCGGAATAGTATTCAATTGTACTGTTGATAAAAAACTGAAAAAAGTGAATCAAATAATCGCCGTTGATAAGGAAGAAGACGAAGGGTATGTTGACTTTAAAAAGGTAATAATTGGAAACGACGTTTTGTTTACAACCAACAGCTTAGCGGATTATACGGCAAACGGAGTTCCTTTTCCGTTTAGAACCCCAGTATATAATACTGACGGCACACTGATAGGGAAAATTATTGATTTTGAGATTACGGGAAATGCAATAGATTCATTATATCTAAGTAACGATTTATCTTTGCCGTCTAGCGAGGTAGTAGTTGCAAGTGACGAAATGATTGTTGTAAAGGGGCGTCGGAAAATACGCATAAAACAAACTTCGCCAAAATCAAAGCTTAGTAGCATTGAAGAATCCTTTAATAATGTGGAGTATAATTCTGTTGATAAAGATACAAAGGCTAAAAAAGAGACAACCAAAAATGAACCTGTTGCAACAATTAAAATGGAAAATTCGGAACAAATAGTAACGCCGACGATTACACAAAATAACGAAAAAGAAGATAATAATCCTGCTCTTCGAAAACTTATAGCCGGCTATAAATTTTTACTCGGACGAAAGGTAATAAAACACATAATTGCAGGCGGTAAAATGTTAATTCCACGTGGAAAATTAATTGACGTTGAAACTGTTGAACTTGCAAGAAAGTACGGAAAACTTGTTGAATTGACTGTTTCAAGTGTTGGCGAAATGGAATAAGCCCTAAAGTGTCATCATTAAGCGCTGCTCGAAAGAACTATCCACATTTTAAATGTGCAATTATCCAATTTGCGAATAAACTGTTTACAAAAATCCAAAAATAATATATAATATAGTTGTCCTTGGGGGTGTTTTAGATTCGATGGCGCACGAGAGGGCAGTATAAGCATACCGTAGCAACACGATACGAAGAAAAATTTTAAAATAAACGACAAAAACAGTCAAACTTTTGCTCTTGCCGCTTAGTGCAGAGCCATTCGCCATATAATTGCTCACAGTTATATGAACGGGTGTAATTTTTTGTGAGGAACCGTTTTTTAAAATGCTCCTTTTTAAGAAACGGGATTTAAAGAGCTTGGAAGGAATAGTTAGTTTACTGACGATATCCGACGACAACTAACAGTAAACTAAGTATGTAGAAGGTGCTGTGATTTCTGCGTTAGACGCGAGTGCAAGTCTCGCCATCTCCACCAAAAAAAGACTGTAATTTTGATACAAAATTGCAGTCTTTTTTAACTAAATCCGCCTTCGTCGGAATAAATCCACTTCGTGGATGAAATCACCTTGTGATGAAATCCCGCTAACGCGGGGTTAATT
>CALYRM010000084.1 GCA_945482995.1 uncultured Clostridia bacterium
GGGGTATAAAGTGAACGATTTATTTTTTATGGCTAAAAACAAAAAAGGCTTGCAAGGACGAAATCCATCCCGGCAAGCCTTATAAATTTAATGAAATCCTGCTTTGCAGAATAAAATCCAAACTAGTTTGGATGAATTCTTCTGTGTGCCACCTCAGATGAAATCAAATCCGCCTTAATTAACCCGCGTTAGCGGGATTTCATCACAAAGTGATTTCATCAACGAAGTGGCTGAATATCATCAATGCAGAGCATTGTATATCATCATTACGTAGTTTAATACACACTAAAGCGTGATGATATGCCATTACTCCGTAATGGATAAAAAAAGTCGTATCAAAATAATACGACTTTTTTGTGTAATACCATATTCGTTGATACAATGCACCGCTAATAGAAAATGGTGCATTTATTAACCGCCGCCGTGCAAAGCGTCAAGCGTCATTTGCGTCCCAAGTCGAAACGCATATACGAATATTGCTTTTTCCGCAAGACTCGCATATTCACTCCAACAATCATCAAACCGCTCGAAAATTTCACGTTGCTTATCCGAGAGTGTTTTCAAGAAGTTATTGTGATGCCGAGCCATATAGTCCATCAATTGTTTCATTTCGGGAGTATTGTTACGACAGTCCTCTTACAAGTTTAAAAGCTCTTGCCTAATATAGAAACAATCTCAATCCCTTTATTTTTCTAACAAAAATGGGTGTTATTACTCAACATGTCCAATTATCTTGTTCGGGTAACAGCACCCTCTTTCAATATATTTCTTATTTTTATATATCGATTTTTTTCCAATAATCGTCTGTTATATGTATATATTTTCTGCTATTCTTAAGGTATTCTTCTGTTATTATGTATCTTGTGATTTTGGTTAGATTGTCGATGTCCAGCACTCCTTTCAGATAATCAGAGACAACCTGCAGGCTTCTATATCCATCTGTAAGAGGCTTGTCAAAATATTCATAATTCAAAATTGAGTGAGCGACCTCCCAGTAAAAGTCGCCGTCTTCACTTCCAAAATATCCGCGAACGTTCATATCTGAAATGTCGCCATTTTTCTTATAATAATCGTATAAATATTTGCGGTGTGCAATTGCCTTTTTCGTGTCGCCAGAACCGCTTTCAGGAAATCTATCAGCGTCCCAAGTACTCAAGGAATCCAAAACTACCGGTACCGAATTTTCATTTATCCAATAGTGACGATTGTATGTAAGGATATCTCCTTTTTTAAATGGAGTTGGGATATCAAACCACATTCCCTCAAACGCAGATAATACCTCAGAGTCATCTTCACTCAAAAAATTCGAATCAATATCGACGAGCTCACCACTTGGAGTATATTTCAGTTTAATTTGCTTTCCTATCTTAGTGAGGGAATCCTTTCTAATCTCATAAAAGCAAATTTCATCCACCATTTCATACTCTTCTATCTCTTTTCGAAAAGCATTGTAACATAACGCAAACGTTGGATATACTGTTTGGAAATCCTCGCAAAAGGTTTTGTCTCTTTTGCATAGATACCTGAATCGAAATACAGCATCCTGTGTGTCGTAAAACTCATCCACTATTTCATTTTCTATTTGCATATATCGCTCAAGAAAAGCGAAAAGACTTGGATATTCACAGGTGTTTGGACGTTTTTCGATTTTTTCGTCCTTATCGTTTGCTATTATGCACTTAAATGCATTATGTTTTTCTTTTATCGTTGCTTTAGTTGACATAGCAACAATAAACGCCTTTTCGGTTGCAGAGCAGTTATAATTTATGCTTTTTAAATGATTGGATATTGCTTTTGAATCAATAAAGTCAAATATCTCCACGGTATCCTCCTTGTGTTAAGGTCTCCACTATTTCCAAGCAATCTTCTGTTTTGTCAAGTGGCGTATTCCAAATTTTTAATAAAAGATCCTTGTTGGAAGATATGTAATTCTTAACGTCTTCAATGTCTTTCTTTCCAATTTGACTTGGAATCTCTCCCACTACTTTAGGATCTGATTCAATTGTAACCATGAGCATATCAGAATTTTTTTTGCATATTTTTGTTCTTGGAATACCAAGCTCGTTTTTCCCGTTAATACCATCCCATTCATAAAACAATATCAGTCCACATTCGTTTATAGCAACACTTTCATAGTAGAAAAACTCTTCGTCGTAATCATCAAATCCACTATCCCATCTTTTCCGATTTGGATTCATATATTCGTTTTTTTCACGTATAAAAATCTCGCCTTTTTCGTTTTTGCCGTAAGGGATTTTTTCGTTAGAAAGTCTTATCATATAGAATTCTTTTAAAAGGTCTGGATAAGTATTTATCTCTTGACAAAGTTTCCTTAGAGTTCGCTTTCCACAGCGACGGTCAAGTATCGCAAAAAGTCTTATCATCCATTGCTCATGTTTCAAAGCATCTGCAATCGGCAAGGAAAAATATTCGACCATTCCTTTGAAAAACATACTAGACGTATAATTTTGCTCCTGCCATAGTTGCTTTTGAACCTTTAAAAAAAGCTGATGCGTTTCTTCTTTTGTCCATGTAATCTCTGAAAGCATTGAACGCTCCTGAAATTCATAATGGCCAACCAAATAATCTATGCCCTCCCTAAAACAGGCTATTGGTTCGCCCAAATATTTAATTTCTACTTTAGCAGAAAGTCCCCATGGCACTTTATGTCCAGTTTCCATTACATACTCAATTTTTTTTGCTAAACAAGGGGCTAATTTTTCTTCTAATGTTTTTTTACTTTTACTCCACATATATTTTACCTGATACAAATTATCTTTTTACTAATACTTTTTCCGCCTCTTTTGCCATCCGTTTAACTTCATCGTTCAGCCACACGGCTTCAAGCATTTCTCATGTTGTACCGAATCATACGAAAACTTTTAATCGGGGATACCGCATCAAATATCATCCAATACGTCCCCCCTTCTTTCTTCTACAAACGTTTATAATTTCTGCCCCTTACTCTTAAAATGATAGGTTTCATTTTAAACGAAGCTTAAATTAACAAAAAAACACACATTTATTGTACAACAGTAAATTATGATTACTCTAAATCCTTGTGAGTTTGCGCCTTCACACTCGCTCTTTTATAAGCCTTTGGATTTTGCGTATTTCGTGTAACGGGATTCAAGCTTCCCCACGTATTACAACGTTGTAAATCCACCTTACGTCTTGCTTTTTTGATAATTTATTATACGATAGTACTTTTTTTCATAATCAATAAATAAAAAGGTGCGCAAGTCTTACAACTTGCGCAGGCCACATACGAGAAGCGTATGAAACCGTCATACACAGTAGCGTGCAACGTAGTTCTTCCACTTCTCAAGCCTAGCAACTTGCGCGTACTTCTGCTGAACGTACTTCGCAAGGTGCGTCGTGTCCGTGTGTGATACGCCCGTTGAGCAAATCAACACAGTACGACCCGCGTTAACCCTACGCACCGTGTTCGCGTTCGACTCTGCAGTTCGACGAGCACGCTCGATCTCCTTGCAGATGTACCTGTACGCGAGATTCATCGCTCTGTGTGTCTTGCGATACTTACAAAGCTCCGAAATCAGGCGGTTGATCTTGTGCGTCTCAGCACCGATCTTACGATCGATCGCATTCAACTCACGAGTCGCGTTACACTTCGTGCGTTTGATCCTAGCCCACACGGCATCTTGTTGTCGTTGATACTCCACTCGACGAGAGATTGCGTCCTTCATCTGCGAGTAGATAACATCTACGTCAACCTTCTGCCACGTGTTACCTTGTGCGGTTACCTTTTTCCAAGTTCTTTGATTCCAACTACTCATAAGTTGTCCTCCTTTTTCCCGGAGCTTAACTCCCTTGCGGTGAGTGCTTAACGGGATAAATTAAGTGAGAACTTGGCTGGTATAACACAGCTAAAATAGCCGATATTATTAAATTATTTCGCGCAGTTTTCCGTGCTTTTTTATTTGTCTTTTTTTACGTTTATACAATCCACAATTCCTTTGAAAACTTGCTCTTGGCGTATTGTAGAAAAGATATAGTCTAATCTCATATAAAAGTATTTCAGACCCTTGTTATTTAACAAAGGTATTAAATCCATCAGAATAGGTACAATTATTGCTGCAGTTTGTTTTAGACCCTTGTTATTTAACAAAGGTATTGTATGTCAAATTCTAAAAGAAACGACCTTATAGATATTATACAACCAGTTTTTATCTTGTCAAGCATTTTTTTGCAATTTTTTAATACAGTTCTGCATTGTAAGCATTTGCATTTGCATCCCAACGGGTAATAACAACCTTAACGCTACTATTCTCAGATACGGAAACGTTCTTGTTTTTCACCGCTTTCGGCGAAACGGTAACCTTTATTTCACTTCCCTGGATATATCCACGCAGCCCGCCCCTTACCGTGCGTTGCACGTCCGACATTATCACAATGTTTCCCACTTGATATTCTTTCGGGTACACTTCCTTCACCATAACGGATTTTTTCTCTCCTCCGGCATTTTCTAAACCTTGCGAGGTAGGTCTTCCGTAAAACAAATCTTCTATGGATAAATTTTTATATCTTGCAAGATTATAGGCAAACGGAGCATTGATTACCCAAAGCATATCCCTATCATACGCACCTCGTTTTTGTATACGGCTGGAACATTTCAATATAAACTGCGACAAGGCATCATTAAATTTGTTTACGTGTTTAAGCTGTTCGTCTATCAATATTCTTTCCAAGGAATAGACGTAAACGGAATAATAGGACGTAATCGTTTGCATTTCGCCTAAATATTCATTCATCATTGCTGCCACGTTTAAATGCGCTATAAGATCACGGTATCTTTTTGAAAGACTTATTTGTTTATCGCCGATGTTTCTAATAATAGCCCTTGCCTCTTCATAGTTATTATGCACGCAATAATAGCTATGCAAATCGTAATGCATAGCCCTTAAAATTGGGGTGAGTTGGGCATATTCTCTCCTCTTTTCTTCCTTACTCAAAGAAACGTCATCTCGAATTTTATCCCTTATTTGATTGTACTCTCTTACAAGCCTTCCGTCTTTTTCAATATAATACCCTGTAAAAGAAAGCAAACCCTCCTTTTTAAGACCCTGTTTCAACGTCAAATCTCTTTCCAAACAAGAAAACGCAATGGAAAATACTGTATTCACTGACATAACGCCTTTAATAGCAAGGTACGCCACCGTCAAATAAAGCCTAACGAGAGCACGGCTCTTTTGCTTTTTAGACATATCGTCAATACTTCTATTTTCTTGTACCGTCAAAGATTCAACCTTGCTAAACAGTTTATCCACCGTAAATTTGCATAAGCGTTCCAATAAGTAGTCTCTTGCAATAGAAATATCACTCGGCTCGTTTCCAGATACGCTTTTATAATAACGAACAATCTGCATATCAGGAATTTCTTTCAACACGAATTGTATAAGCCGTTCATTTTTCATAATTTCACGGCAAACGGAAGGTTTCGTGTATCTCGCCAAGTAGAAAAACCACCTTGATTTCACAACGTTATTGATAATAAAATTTCGAAGCTGATGATTGATTTTTTCACCTTTTTTTGCAGTAGGCTGAACGCGCGCCAAGAACGCCTTGTTCACTGCGCGTTGCTCGTCCGTTGTACACT
This sequence comes from uncultured Clostridia bacterium, assembly GCA_945482995.1. Classification (GTDB taxonomy): domain Bacteria; phylum Bacillota; class Clostridia; order Christensenellales; family CAG-1252; genus RUG14300. The sequence goes on from CALYRM010000084.1 coordinate 5,618, forward strand.
CACACCACTGCAAAATAGGTTGCTCCAGCCCCAAGAAATTCGCCGCATCTATCAGCATACAGTTTTTAACAGTCAAATCTTCGTCTTTCATTCTCGCCACGTTCTTAATAATACGAAGTTCGTTAGAGACCGCGCGTGCATCATTAAATAACGAATATATCTCTTTAAAAGATACCTGTACCCCACATTCGCTAGCACAATCAATTAAATCAGCAATATTATCAAATCTTGAAATAAGCCCCGTCAAAAGGATATTGATTTCTTTTGCATCCAAGAATTTGGTCAATAAAAGCATTTGTTTGGAAAAATAAGAAACATTTTGTTTGCCTAATGCGTAATCCTTCCCTTGAACAGAAAGCGATTTTGCCAGCTCACTCTTAAATTTGTTTTTCAATTCCTCGCTAAATACTTGCACAGTATTTTCCAGTTGTTTATTATACAAGTCCCAGGCGGCATCAGCAAAACCAGCGTAAATTTGCAAACGGCCTTCCTCTGTGTCGTTTTTTCGCAATTTCTTAACAGTGCTGGTAACCAACTCGTTATCCTTCACACTTTCAAATAAAACAAAACCCAGCAAAGTGTATAGTTTTGAACGCGCGGTGTCGTAGCTCTTGTCTTTTAGTTTGGTTATATGTTTCTCTATTATAATGTCTCTCACCAAGCGAAGATTTACCCCGATATTGTTTTGCGACTTAATAGCCACATAAAAATAGTATTTTTTCACAAGATCATCGAAAGTGACATTGGGGTATATCTTAGAAAGCATATATAAGTTGTTGACGGAATTTTTTTCAAACCCTTTATTAAAGTTTGCAGGGACTTTTTGGTATAATTCATCCAAAAAATCCAACAATTCTTTATTATTCTCGCGAAGCCCCCCTTTTAAATCATATAACATAATATCCGACGAGCCATTTTTGAGGTCTTCGTGCTCGCAAGCCTGACGAACCAACGAAAGCAATCTAAGCACGTTGTAATTGTGTTCCTTGCATTTCTCACGTTCTTCGTCTGTAACCTGCTCGTTTTTTTTCTTCTCTGGAATCTTAAAGACGCCAGGGAAGTATGCGTCATAAAAACTTACCCCATCCAACAGCTTATCTAATTCATCATGATTTTTGACCTTTGAAAAATCCAGTTCCGAATAAGGTCTAAAAGCAAACGTCGTACCGATTAGATCTTGAAAGGACTCGTAATCAATCGTCGTTCGATTAATATTGAAAAAGGTATAAATAATTTGGTTGACAAATTGAATAATGTGTTTTTTGATATCAAGAACGTTATATGCAATTTGCACGTGAAGGTTATCCGCAGGGAACTTTTCTCCAAAGAATTTTTCCTCGAGTTCGTCCTTTATATCTATATAGTCCGCCCCAAGCCGCTTCGCAGGATTAAACAGCTGTGTCATGTCATCTGTCGTATATACTTGAATAACGTCCGAACTAATTTCCGCACGTTTCAAGGCTTTGTAATTGGATTTATGGACACACTCCCCATCGGCACTTGCAAAGACCTCAACGTTGGGGATCTTTTTCCCATTCTTACCAATCGTTTCGATAAACGAATTAATTGCAATGCCCTCATCCGTAATAATGGTAGATTTTATGCCCATCCGCTTTGCTTTGCTCTTACTACGTTCTTTGCCTGTTGCTCCTTTTAGTTTTTTTAATTCTGCCACACTTTTTTCTTCCATACTAGCATTTTAATCCTTTTTATAACTTTATTTAATAATGCCCAAGTCTTTTAGGTATTCTTTTCTACTCTTGCTCTTTTCACAAACAGTAAATAATTAATGCCCATTTTATTGTAACAGGTTTATCAGGTAAGGTCAAGAATTATGTGTAAACACCTTTTAGATTTTTTGGTGTTTTAGCTAAATAATTCAGTTAATTGAGCTTGGCAAGTGCAAAGCCTTTATATACGCGTTCTTCGCTTTCTCAGTTGTATTCCAACACAATCCCGCAAATAAATTGCTCCTACGAGGCTTCGTTTGGAAATTATATTTTTTTTAGCATTGACTTTTTATTTGCTTGTTGAAATTTTCTATTAAATTCGTTGTATATATG
>CALYRM010000085.1 GCA_945482995.1 uncultured Clostridia bacterium
TAAGGATTATTTATAATTTGTCCCAAAGTATTAGTGATGGCAGAATGTTCGCCTAAAAAATATGCTTTTAAATCCTATTTTTTATTCTCATATCCGCTTCATCAAAATACCTTATGTATGCTTTTTTGCAGTAATTCTTATGTGTTGTTTGTTGAAAACACTCTTCTGAAGTTAATGAATAACGACCATTGACTTTCCAACTGTTCAAAACTCCTATTGAAATGGCATTCGTCGGACAATTAAAGGAGCAAGCTGTACACATTGTACAATTATTTTTGAAGTGGAATTTTCCATTTTCAAAACTTATATTTTTAGTAGGGCAATTTTTAATGCACTGCATACAATTTACGCATTTATTCTTATTCACCCTAAATAGTTTACCGTTGACTTTCATAGCAGGGTGTTCGATTCTGAATACAAAACTAATAACGCCACCCATGGGACATTTCTTTAAATAATGCGGAATGGATTTTACCAATTCGAGAGCGTCTACTTCAATCAATTTTAGAGCAGTAGAGTTCATTTTTGTTGCAAATCCATCGTCATGACGGAAAATCATGTTATAAGGCATACAATAGGAATACTCATTTGTAAAATTATAGCCTTTCTTTTTAAGTATCGACAATAGTTTCAAAGACGAAGCATTGTTTAAAATAAGCGGTTCGCCCGATGTTTTAACAATAAACAATTTTTTATTTGAAACGGGAAGCATTTTCGCAAAGTCCAATACAATTTTAGGAGCGTTAAAAGCGTGAATAGGGTAGAAGATTCCTATAAAATCGTATGGGGTAATATCTACTTCGTTAAGCGGAAGAGTTATCATATGCGTGATAACTTCTGCGCCGTCGTCTTCTAATATCGATTTGTATTTATTGGCAATTTTAACGGTGTTGCCCGAACCTGAGAATACAAATAAAGCAAATTTCATAATTATTCAGCAATTTTTTTTGAACGAGCAATTTCGTCCTCAAAGTAATAATACATGTTTTCATTTGTAGAATGAGTGTCGTACCAAACTTCGGCAAGGAATTTATTCGTTTTAGCAAGTTTATCGTAATTCCATTGATTGAGTTTGTTGCACTCTTTACACCAATGACCGCCTTTTAATATGGCAAAAGGGGTCATATTGAATGTATGACCTTCGCTGCATTTCCAAGTAGCTTTTGTGAATAGGTCGCCCGAATCATTTTCGGCAGAAAGCAATTCTCCTCCACGGAATTTTGCTGCTTGTCTGTAATCGTCTATGCCAAGCTCATTGTCGGGCTTAGTTTCGTCATAGCCGTGGGATAAAGTTGTCGGGGTATTTTTTGAAGTTTGATAATCGATATTTGCGATTTGATTTTTGCAAAAAAGCTTAAAATCACTCCAATTTTCAGTTGGTTTATCCTCATCGCCGAAACAAGCGTAAACTCTTGAATAATCGGACGCGTTTATCCAATGAGTAGGCGAGTTTTCATCTTTTAGCAATCTTTTAATGCCAACGTATCCGATAAAACGTTTTGGTAGGATTTTAGCAATGATGTAATACCAATGGTTTTTCAAAATCTCCTGCCAATATTCCTCTTTGGTCTGCTTCACAAAATCAAATTGATCGTTCAAAATCTCGCTATCCGAAAACCACATTCCGTGGAAATTTCTTGTAATATGCCACTCGGGAGATAAAAACGCTTCTGCACTTCCACCAATAATTTTGAAACCGTCGTCAAAGGTTTCATATCCTGTACAGCGGTTTTTTGACAAGCCGCCTATATTATAAATATTTTTCCAAAGCATATTGGCTTGATTATTGTAATCTTTGATGATGATATTTTTAATCAACAATCCACTATCCTTAGCGGTAACCCATTCAAGAGGGCTGTTCAAGGCGGTATGGAACATCAAGCCGTCTTTCATATTGTTAGAGAGCATCTTGTTATGGAGCATAGCGGTTTGTCTTAAAATGCACCATTTGTCCAAAGACGATTCTATTACAAAGAGCTCTGCAGTCATTTTTTGTTGAGCGTACACATCGAAGACAGACGGGATTAAAGGATCTCCGACTCTTCCCCAAGGGTGTTTATAATCACGGTTGCCATAAACAGCGACGCTCGATATATGGATAAACTTTGGTGGATTAGAGGATTTTTCGAGAACGTCAACCAAATTTTTAGGACCTAATATATTAGCTTTGTATGCCGCATAGTGGTTGTGATCGCTTTTTGGTGGAATAACCGCAGCCATATTGATTAAGTAGTCAGCATTTTCAACCAACTCTTGGCAATCGGAGTATGTAGCAATATCGCCGAAAATGGCTTTGACTCTTTTTCCATAGCGTAATTTCCATCTTCTAAAAATAGCTTTTTCTTTTGCATTATTGAGTAAAAGGAGCTTGATTTTTGAAATAAAATCACATTCTAAAAGCTGTTTTAGCACTTCTCTACCCATACTACCGCTAGCACCCGTTAGGGCAACAACGATAGAAGTATCTGCTTTTCGAGTGTATTCTTCTTTTTCCATAGACTTTTCCTTTTGTATACTTAAAAAATATTATAGTCATTAATTGTTTTGCAGTAAAGTAATTTTGGATATTTTTTTTGACATGACGGAAAAATGAAATTGTTGTTTTATTGCAAAAAATGATATAAAAAATCGAAAGAAGCATTAAATACCGTTAGTAGCATAACTTAAAATATGCAAAGCTTGTTTCAATGTATTTCAAGTAATCTGCCCGCTTCTCTAAACGAAGTTAGGTTGACGATAAATAAGCCTGTAGTCTACAAGGTTGATAACAAAAGCTTCACGATTAGCGAGATAGTCAGCGAACGACAGCTAAGAGACCTTTTGCGTATATTGACGGATAATTCACTTTATGCTGTAGGCGACTACCTTTCATCGGGATTCATTACCTATAAAGGTGGAATAAGAGTGGGAATTGCAGGCGACTATACCATTGAAAACTCAAAGCCAAAAGCGATAAAAAATATTAACGGCTTAGTTATAAGAATACCCAAAGAAGTTGTTAATTGCTCAAAATGTATAACCGATAAATATTTCGATAAAAGTATTTTGATTGTAAGCAAGCCTTATGGCGGAAAGACTACCTTTTTAAGGGATTTGGCAAAACGAATTTCCGAGCATAAACAAGTGGTTGTTCTTGATGAAAGAAAGGAACTTTCGGGGGACGGCAAGCTGAATTTAGGGAATTGTATGGTGCTGTCGGGCGTTCAAAAAAGTCTATTATACGATAGTGTAATAAGAAGTCTTGCGCCCGAAGTTATCGTGCTTGATGAGTTAAGCGGCGAAAAGGATTTTCAAACTGTAAAATCAATATCGAATAGTGGTGTGCAGGTTGTGGCGTCCATTCATAGCGATAGCTTAGATAAGCTACCTGACGTATGCAAACTTTTCCAAGTAAAAGTATTGCTAAGTGCCTTCCCAAGGGTGGGAAGCGTGGTTGACATAAGGTATGATTAAAGGTTTTATTTCGGCGGTAGTGTTTATATCGTCTTGTATGATAGGGGTATTTATCAACAAGAACAAAAAGCAAAGAGCGATTTTTTATAAGGATTTTTTGGACTACATAACAATAGCTATCGACAGTATAAAAAGTTCAATGAAAATAAAAAAGGATATAGACTCTATTGCAAGCATACAACTTCACACCGATTTTAATAAATTCCTATCCGATAAAGAGATACCAAAGTATATAAATGAGAATGAAAAAAAAGAAATAAACTTATTCTTTACAAAGTTTGGCGAGGGCGATTTGGATAGTACCATAGAGTTATTAACCGAACAAAAAATCAAAGTGGGGGCAAAGGCTGACGAATGTGCAAAGGAGCTAAAAGGCAAGGGCGCAATGATATTAAAGCTCAGTATTTTAGCAGGAATCGCATTGGTCATTCTGTTGATTTAGAATGGATATAAGTATATTATTCAAGCTTGCAGGCTTAGGAATATTAGCTTCAATGGTTAATATCGTATTAAAAAAGAGTGATAAGGACGAAATAGCGCAAATCGTAACGTTGGCGTCGTTAGTCATTGCACTTGCGTTAGTTCTTGATATGATAGCAGGACTTTTTGACAATATCAGGTCAATTTTTCAACTCTACTAATAAAAACTAACGTTGTTTTATTAACTGTACTAATAAATATTATGGAAATCATCAAAATTGCAGGAATAGGAATAATAGGGGTAATAATATCGAGTTTGTTGAAAAGAGACAATCCCGAATTTTCGCTTATTATCACAGTAGCTACCGGAATGATACTTTTGGTAATAGTGTTATCCTCTATGACAAAAGCGGTTGCTGCGTTTGACGAGCTTATCAACAAGACGGGAGTAAATCAAGCATTATTCGGGGGAGTATTAAAGATAATAGGGATAGGCTATTTGACCGAGTACGGAGCAAGTATTTGCGGAGATTACGGAGCAAGCTCGATAGCGGACAAGATACAGCTAAGCGGTAAAATAGCAATATTTATAATGGCGTTGCCGATAATAAGGGGCTTAGTGAGTGCAGTGAGTGCATTGGTATGAAAAAGGCGTTATTATTGATATTATCGGTATGTATATTATTTGTGACTTGCAGTGTTGGAACTAGCGGTTTTATAGCCGAAGCCGAAAACGATAAGAGTCCCGAAGAACAGTTAATGGAAGAAGTTGATAAGACGATATCCGACTTGGAATTGGGCGAATTCGAGGACTATATAAATAACCTTGAAATATTTTACAACCGCGGCGGAATAAAAGCATTTATCCGAGATCTTAGCGAAGGTAAAATAGAAATGAGTCCTCAAAACATACTTAGGTTGCTTTTCGATACGTTGACCTCGGGAATAACCAAAATAATTCCTTCGCTTATCGGAATAATTTTAATAGCGGTGTTGTTTAGTTTGGTATTTGGATTAACTCAAAATTTTATCAAAAAGCAAACCGTTGAGATAGTCTATTTTGTTTGCTACACTGCGATAATTACAACGGTTGTAGCGATAGTGATAGGCACGGTTAAGGAAATCAAAAACACGATAACTGCATTATCTACGATAATAAACGGCATATATCCGCCCCTTATTACCTTGGTAACGGCGCTAGGCGGTGGCACAAGTCAAGGCTTATTTAGCCCGGGGCTTGCGGTTGTCGGAGCGGTAACGAGTAACGTAGTAACAAAAGTAGTACTACCTCTTTTTATTGCTTCGATTGTGTTTTGTATTGTCGGAAATCTCTCTAACAACGTCAAGCTCGACAAACTGCAATCTGCGACAAGATACATTGCAGGCGGTATTATGACAATTACCTTTGGTGGACTTATCGCTTATTTGTCCATCTCGGGATTAATAGGCGGAATGAGCGATACTGCGTCGGTTAAAGCAACCAAGTATTTAGTATCAAGTTATGTGCCACTTATTGGCGGATACCTATCTCAAGGCTTCGATCTTGTAAGGGTAGGTATGGTGATAGTAAAAAACGCTTTGGGCGTTACGGGAATTATAATTGTATTCATCGTAATATTAGCGCCGGCTATTAAACTTCTTGCACTAACTATCGGACTTAAACTAACGGCAGGACTGATTGAACCCATAACCGACAAGAGAATGTCGGGATTTATAAACGGTGTTGCAGAAAGCACTCGCCAGCTATTGGGCGCGGTTTTGGGCGTAGGCTTTGTGTTCATAATCACAATTTCAATACTGTTATTCACGTTAAACACAATATGAGTTGGCTTTTATCATTAGTAGGAATAGTTTTAATATCTGTACTTGTCGACATACTTTTACCGTCGGGGCAGACAAACAAGTTTATAAAGGGGATATTTTCTATATTGGTTGTGTTTGTGCTAATAACACCGCTTATCAAACTTAAAAATGGGAATTTTGATATTGGCAATTTATTTTCAAATGAAGAGTTTGCGGTTGACAGTGCGTTCATCAACAAGGCAAACGAAAGAGAACTTGAGTATATAGAGAACAACATTGTAGAAATTCTTGCCAAAAAGGATATAAAGGTAGAAAAAGTGGTTCTAATAACAAAATCGGGAAATATAAATAGTATAGACAACGTTCAAGTCAAAGCTGCCAAAATAGAACAGAGTTCGTCAATAAAAAGCATAGTATCCGAGATATTATCCATAGACGAGAAATATATTATAGTATATGAGTGAGCAAAAAAATTCGTTAATAGAGAGAATAAAAAACAATAGCACTCTACAAAAAATAAAGTCGATAAAAAATATTGAAATAATAATAGCGGTCATTGTTTGCGTAGTTGCTATCGGAATATATCTAATATCGGGATTGGGAAAGGGTGTCGGAAAGAGTACGGCGAATGAAAGCGAACAGTGTAGCGAATTAGAACAGATTATTTCAAATATCAAGGGAGTAGGGAAAACAAAGGTATATATAACCTACCAAGGCGAGATAGAAAATCGAGAGGATAACGATAACTATTTTGGCAGCTCGTCAAAAGAAGATAAGGAGATAATCGGAGTAATTGTAGTATCGGAAGGCGCGGGAAATCCAGACGCCGAGATAAAAATATTAAAAGCAGTACAAACAGCTACGGGAGTAGCCCTTGACAAAATAAAAATATTCGAAATGGGTGAAGGTAGCTAAAATATAGGGGGTGAAAAAATGTCAAACAAAAAGAAAATAGTAATCATTTGTACAATGGTAGTAATGCTTGTTGCCGCAGCGTATCTAAATGTTTTGTTGGCAACCAAGAGCAACAATAATCAGCCCGACGTTCAAAACTCGGCAAACAGCGGCGCAATATCGGTATTTAGCGCAATGAAAACCGATAGAGATAGCGTAAGAGCACAGAGCTTCACGTATCTTGATTCGATTTTAGAGTCAAGCACAGCGTCAAGTGAAGCAAAGGCAGAAGCCGAGAAAGAAAAGCTCAACCTGATTAAGTGCCAAGATTGCGAGTTAGTTTTAGAAAATCTTATCAAAGCAAGAGGATTCGAGGACGCTTGCGTTACAATGACTACCGAAAACGTCAACGTCGTAGTAAAAGATCAAGATTTGACCGCTCAAGACGTAGCGCAAATTTTGGGAATTGTCACCGATGAAACAGGTTGTAAACCAACGTCAGTAATAATTGTTCCATATTCAACAGTAAGTTAAGAAAAAACTTTGCGATTTTGCAAATTTGCAGTGTGCAATTTTGGAATACGTGATTATATAATAACGTCATTCCGACTCATATTGTCATCCTGAAAGCGTAGTTAAGTGAAGTCGTAAGGATCTCATCCACATTGTCATTCCGACTATTAAAAAGTCATTCCGACCGAAGTGGAGGAATCTCATCCAAATTTGTCATTCCGACCATTCAAATTGTCATTCCGAGCGAAGTCGAGGAATCTCATCAAAATGTCATTCTTAAGCGTAGTCGAGGGTGAATTGACAGCACCGCTGTCATCCCGAGCAACGTCGAGGGATCTCATTACAAGCACAGACTTTTTGCGAAGCATACGGATAGATGTTCATGCCATATTGTCATCCCGAGCAACGTCGAGGGACCTAATAAGCCCAATGCAAATGCTATGATA
>CALYRM010000086.1 GCA_945482995.1 uncultured Clostridia bacterium
GACGACGATCAAGATGACGATCAAGATGATGACGATTCAGATGACGACAAAGGTACCGATAATCCTGAACCTGCATATTCGGAATGTCCCTCTGGTGAAGAAGGTGCAGAACCTGCTTATTCGGGAGAGCCCGAAGGCGACGGCGAACCTGCCCCTAATCCAGAAGAAGAGCTTTTGATGAAATGCGGCGAACTCGAAGCAAAAAATTGCGAACTAATGAAACGCATTGAAGAGCTTGAGTGTAAGATGGCCGAAAAAGAAGAAGCTTATTCTAAATATTTCGATTATGACGAGATCAAAGAACAACTCGCTAAAGCCAACCAAGCGCTATTTGCTATTGAGTGCGAGAAGCGTGTGGCAGAAGCGCACGAGCTTTTGGATGACGAAAACGTCAATAAAGAGCAATGTGATGCGATTTTCGATAAGTGCGCACGTGGCGAGTATGCTTCGTCTGACGCATTGCGTGCAGAAGTAGCATTGGCAGTCTTTAACGCGAACAAGGGCAGTAAAACTCACAAAAAAGAGACGTTTACCACACCTATCGCAAAACCCGTAGAAATCAAATCTGAGAAGAATATGAGTGCTATGGACAAACTAAAACTGTATGTTGGAAGAGAATAATCAGCATACGAAAAATAATACATTTTATTTAATTATATAAAGGAGAAAACTTATTATGGCAAAAGTGTTTAGAGCGGCTGAAATGATGTCGGAAGACGTTCAGTCCTATGTAATTTCCTGCCAATACCAAGCTAACAGCGTCGACGCTCCTATCGAAGACGGCGCGTTTGTTAAACTTGGCGAACTCAAAGACGATAAAACTTATGTTGCAGCTGGCGATAAAGATTACAACGTTTATCTCGCTGCTGCGCCGGCCGCTGTGACCGACGAAGTTGTCGTTATCGATTATCCTGGCGTTTCTGAAGGAGCTATCTCTGGTAACTCTTATAGAATTGGCGTCAAACTTTTTGACCTTGTAGCACCTGCTGGCCGTCCTGTTCGTGCTCGCAGACTTGCTCTCCATGACAGATTCTGGCTTGGCGAAGGCAACTTTAATGGTGCTGTTGTCGTTGGCAACATCGCAGGTCTTGAAGCAAACAAAACGACCCTTAAAGACAGTGGTGCGCAAACTATTGTTGAGGGTCAACTCAATGTCAAAATTCACCTCGGCAAAGATTTCAACTATGGCCAGTCGGCCAATGGCAAACTCTATCTTTGCGAAGTCGTTGGACTTTAATTAAGGGAGGACTACAGCAATGATGGAACATTTCAATTTTAATAGTCAAGATGACAATTTCAACGCAATCATCAACTCGATCGTTGAAAGTGCTCAAGCTCATTATGAAGCAAAATCTGAGCCCTCGAAAGACGACCTCAGACTCCAAAACGAAGCAATCGTTAAATACGCGCTTGAAGGCACCCGTTTCGAAGCTAAATTCGAGCAGGAAGGCCTTGCTTGCATGAAGAATCCTCAAATCACGAAAAACGAAACCGTTCGTAGCAACTTCGAAGCTGTTATCGCTGAAGTAGTCAATGCGATCGCTCCGTCGGTTACCAGTGCGGATTATTCGAGATTCCTTGCTGAAGTTCGTCAAATCGGTTGGGGCGACACTGGTCGTTTCATTATCCGTTCTAACGAACTCTTCAAAGTCAACGAAATCGCAGAAGGTGTAAACCGTGGTGTATTGCAACCCATCTTCGATAACGAAGTTACGGTTAACCCCTCGCCGATCGAAATCGCAACGGCTATTGACTGGTATGCAGTCGCAGCTGGTGTGTTCGATTGGGGTGACTTCGGTCTCCGTGCTGGCCGTTCGTTCGAAGCATATATCTTCCTGAAAGTTATTGCTGCTATGACTTCGGTCACGGGCGATATGATGGGCGCTGGTTATATTGCTAACGGCTACACTCCCGCTAACTGGACCGGCCTTGTTCAGAAAGTTTCGGCGGCAAACGGTGGCGCTCCCGTTTATGCAATTGGTTCGCTTGGTGCGTTGATGAAAGTCAACACCACGGGTGCTAACGGCCTTGGCCTTCAATATTTTGTTGGCGAAGATTATCTCTCCAAGGGCTATCTTGATAAATTCCTTGGCGCGAGAATGATTCCCGTTGATCCCGCTCTCGTTCCGACAACCATCAATACGACGGCTGACCTTGCGGTTCCCGATAACAAGATTTATCTGGTTGCGGCAGATGCGTACAAACCTGTTAAGATCGTTTTCGAAGGCACTTCGATGACGGTTGAAAGAATCCCCGAAGAAACCACTGACAAGAGATACGGTATCCGTATTCAAATGAGGGTTGGTGTTTCGGCGATCGTTGGTTCGAAATTTGGTCGTATCGATCTTCAATAATTAATTTAAAGTCTAATTAGGGCCTCCTTTTGGAGGCCCTTGTTGAGACTTATTATCTTAGATTTTTAGTTCACAAGGAGACTTATTATGGCAAATAACAAGGAAGCTACCCAGACGGTAGAAAAGGCAATAAAAGAAGAAAAGGTTGTAAAAACTGAAATTAAACCTGATAACAAACAGGAAGAAATAGATTTTTTGCGTAATCAAAACGCAGAACTTCAAGATGCAATGAAGTCTTTGATGGCTCAGTTTGCAGAATTGAAGAATAATATGGCGACGCCTGTTGCTCAATCGACAAGTTATAATCGTAATGACGAAGTGACGATTGTTCATCTGTTTGATAATGCGCCTGGTATTACCACACATATCGATCTATCAAATTATTCTATTGATATGGCAGCATTCGGTGAAGTAAGAACTCTTACGGTTCAACAATTTGAAGAGTTGGTCGGCAGATATCGCTCTTGGTTTGACCGTGGTATTATTGCTGTCGGTGCTGGTTCGGAATACTATGCACGTCGTAACAATCTTAAAATGGCGTCTGAGTCGTTGATAAGCTCTGAATTTATTCGCAAACTTGGCACACTTCCCATGAATGAAGTGCAAGATATTTACGAAAAAGTTTGCGATGGTCAAAAGGATTTCATTGTAAGTTACTGGAAACGTAAATTCATTGAAAAAGTACCTGAATTCAGAGATTTGAAAAAGTTGCAGATTCTTAATGGTTTTACCAACAACGCGTTCGAGTACGAAATCCTCGAGCTAACTACTAACAAATAATTTTTAATAGGGGGTCGTTATGATTCTATTTGAAGATATTTTTAATCGCGCGGTGAATTTATTCGATGACCCCGATATTTTACGTGCTTATGAACTCAACCCTGTTGAATTTTCAAAAACAATGAGACCATACTTGATTAACGGTTTAGGGATGTTTGCAAATCCCACAACGGTTTCCTCCAGGTTTTCTAATTATACAGATGCCCAAGGCAAGTTAGAGGTTTTTGACGGCAACGGTGGTGCTAGTTATACTTTGTCTACGACTCCGCTGGATAATGCAGTAATGAGTTTTTTCATTGGAAAAACACCCGATCCACTGGCGGAATACAATCCCGAAACCAATACCGTGACATTCTCGCGTGATGTTCCAAACGAAACACCATGTTCGGTTGAATGGTATTATGCCGGCGAGTTCGCTGCAGATTTTACAGGATTTTCGTCAAACATTTCGTCTGCGTTTATAGAATCGCGTACGAAAGATATTTTAGCACACTGTTTGCTTTTGGGGTGGGCTGAGAATGAAAAGAACTTCATGTTGGATATTCGCAATATTTTAACTGATACAGATTTTAAATTACATTCGCCGGCCAATTCTGTAAGAGCAAAAACCGAGTGGTACCAAAATATCCGTGAAGGTTTAAATGATTTGACACAGAAGTTATCATGGGATTTATGGTCAGGAGCAATTGGAGGTAAACAAATTGGCAAATAAGTTAATACTACCCTTAGAGGCAAAAAAAGATTACCTTCACAAACTGAGTAAGCGATGTATAAAAATTCTGTATCTTATTGAAGATGAAACTAAAAACACTGTTCAAGATGAACATAGAATCACTGCGGATGATTATATTGTAAGCCAGTTGTTTGAGGTGAATTCGGCCAATATTTTATTTGATGGTGCTTTGGTTGATGTAATTGTAAAATTAAACGGTATTCGAGATTATAAAAATCTCCCTTATTCGTTGGTGCGGAAACAAATTTTTGAAACCAAAGGCATTATCGATCATTTGTTAAAAAGCTTGTGATAATGAGGAGGTGGTGCGAATGGGTAAAGTTTATGATACTACAAACAGACCAAATCCTTATAATTTGATTTCACAAACTCCACGCAATTACGTACCTCAAAATTATTGGCTAAAAGAAATTCAAGATAAGGTAGATGCCGACTGGGATTATCGTCCCAATCGTGCATTGATTGAACAAGAGACGGCAATTGGGACAAACCAGTTCGTCCCCTTGGAGGTCGTTTTACAAACAGTGAAAACCGATAAAGGCGTTCCGATTTCTGACGACTGGCGTCGCGTGGTATTTCGCGATGTGCACTATCAATGTCCCTTGGGATTAAAATTTAAATTTTCATTCCAATATGATATTGATGAGCCAGAGGAAAACAAGAGTGTTTGGTTAACGACTAACCGTAATACCGGTGGCGCAACCGCAAGCGCCATTATTGCGCGATGTAACGGTACTTTAGGTAGCGAATACTTAGACGCTCAAGGTATAACACATTATCATTATGAGCCTGCAGTTCAAACAAAAGAGCTTGCTGGCGTTAACATAGTGTATAATCAGACAGCGGTAAGCCAATCATCGGATTTAACCGTAATTGTGCAGCACAATGAGTTTACGCGTAAATATTATGTCAACCAACGGTTTATTGTTGGATATGACCAAGTTTATCGTATACAAGCAATTAGTAAATTTGCTTCAAATCGCACATTTGTGGATGATGATTTAGGAACAATTATTCTGTATTTTGAAGTTGTCCAAAAATCTGAATACGATAATTTTCAAACGCGCATTGCGTATAACCAAAAAGAAAGCGTTGTTGTTGAAGAAACTGGAACAGAAACGGATTATCAAATCCGATTAGACGAACCATCTGTTATTCCCGAAACGCTTTCAAATGAGCCGTTGATATTTAAGCCTGTGGTATATGCTTCTGGTGTATCCACCGATACGCCGGTTGTAACCACGTATCAGCTTATGAATGCCTCTAGTCCACCACAACCCGTTGACGATTCAGTTAGAGACAAATATGTCAAATTTGAGCAATTGGAAGGTAATAGCTTTTCGTTGCAAAAATTAAAATTCTATCCGGCGGGGAATTTAGAAGTTACCTGCAAGGCAATTCTTGAAGGCGTGGACGTGACATATAAATTTAATATTTCACTAAGGGGGTTATAAGGTATTATGGCAGGATATCAAGGTAGTTATGATGAGATGAGCAACTATAATAGGTTTACCAACCTTGACAGCATCGAGTGGAAAATCATATCCCATTTGTTGTATAGTCAAACGAAAAATGCTCAAAATATTTGGAAAATCTTAAAGTATCCAACCATGGATTGTTTGTTTAAAGACAATGTTTCACTCGAAGAGCGTTATGCTCTAATCGACACTGAAGAGGGTCAAGAAACAAATAAAAGAGTGTTTTTATCCAGATATGTTGACGACGCGTGGACCGAACAGTGTGCACATCTCCATATTTATATAGACGGCATTTTCCCGACTAACCACGAGGTCGCTGTAGTTAATATTGCGTTAGAAACAATTTCACACAGCAAGATTATTAAAATTATGGGAGATGCCGACGCACAAGATATAAACCCCTTACTTCCCAATCCGAATCCTAACGATTCGGATAAAAAAGGAGAAGCGGTGGTTTTATATAAAAATCGTGAGAGCGTTCTGTTAAAGAGCGTGATTGCAGAGTTGAACGGTTTGTATTTGGATGGAATTGGGTACTTCCAGTTTAACCAAAAAACAAATTATTATAACAACTCACAACAAAATTTGTGGAATGGTCGAACCTATCTGGGCCACGTTACCAAAATGGCAATGCTGGTATCAGGATTAGCGGAAGGACCGAATCGCAATTTCTAAAGGATTTCAATAGCTTAAAATGAGCGCAATATATTAATAGCTACTGAAATATAAGGATGAGAAGGAGGATAGAATGGACAGATATGGGTGTTTGAGCGAAAAAATAGCCAACGAAATTCAACAATATGAGGCTACGTATTTTACCTATGACGAACCCGTTCCTTTTTGTGGGTTACAAATTTATCCAATATCAATGCGGAATTACAACGATTTTATGTTGGTAAATCCGTGTTTAACGTTGAATAAAAACGAAACCCTTGAAGGCCTTAAACAAACTCATCTAGATTTTTTGATCGGAAAACTTAATGATCAAGAAGAAGGGCAACTTTGGACTCTTCGCTTGAGTAAATTGTTTGAGTTGATTTTCCATTTAAAAGATGGGGTGTGGTGCCCTCAATGTGGCAACACAATGACTTACGCCGAGTTTATAACTCAACACAGAGAAATTCTCACTCAGGAAAAACCAGAAGAGGAAAAGTTGGTGGCTTGTCCCAAGTGTGGTTCAACACAACTTGAGGCAATGATACGGTATGTTGCAGATCCGGAAACGAAGAAGTATAAGTTAGTCGTAGCGGGACATTCAATCGACGCTGCGGCGTTTGAGCGTTTAAGGCAAATTGTAATGTATCAGAATTTACCTGATTATTATGATGACAGCAAGATTGATCCTGACTTGAAGGCTGACTACGCAGAACGTATCAGAATCAAAAGCCAAAAGAGTGGAAAAGCGACCACTGAGAAAAAGATGGTGTGTGTTTCGGCTAAAACCAGCTATAAGCTGAGCGAGCTGTATGATATGCCCATCCGAAAGTTCTTGATGTTGTTAACGACGGTTGATGATGTAATCCAATATGAGGCCACTCGTGTTGGTATGATGACCGGAATGGTTTCAATGAAAGAACCGCCCGAACATTGGATATATAAAAAAGAGACAGATGTTTTGGGTGACGCTTACAAGACTCTTGATGAATTCAAGGGCGAGATGTCTCAAATCTAAAAACATAATTTAATTATATAAGGAGAAACTAATATGGCAAAATATTTTTTAGGCTCCGTTGGTAGCGCTGAAGCTTTCCGTATGGTTAATGGCCAACCGAAAATGGCTTTCGTCGCAAAGACTTTGACGGACTCTTCGATTTCTGTCACGATCACGAAAGACGAACTTCGTGGTGGTACTGGTGCACCTGTCGTGACCAACTTCTTCCACGATCCTGCAGTGGCAATTACGCTTACTGACATTCTTTTCAAAGAAGG
>CALYRM010000087.1 GCA_945482995.1 uncultured Clostridia bacterium
CTTCTGTTGGTGATTTAAAACGATGAGTGATAAGATGAACGCCAGAGAGATAAGTTATATCATTAGGTTTGCGCTTTATTAGAATACGAGCATAAGTTTCTACCCCGTTAATAGTAAAACGTTTTCCATAATTGGGATTATCTTCTACATATCTATCTAATCCAATAATTTCAAATTGAGCGGGGCAATGTTTTCCAAGAAAAGTAATTGGAACACCTATTACGCCGTCATAATCATCGGGGATTTCGTTCACCTTATCGCAATTTATTGCATTATAAGTGTCATAAGTTGGGTATTTACCTGGGTCATCGCCATAAAGGTAGCCAGTAGCAATTGTATCGTGGCGTTTTTTAATATCAAGATTTGTAAACCAACAAACATTCCCAAAATCTTTTTCGCTTCCATCATCCTGCTTAAAGGTTTTAACATTATGATAGCCAAGCCACATTTTATTTTCTTTAATATAGGGAAAAATCTCTTTATAAGTAATTGCGTTTTGATTGCCAATAATAAGAAATTTTTTATCCGCATCCATAATCCATTTAACAAAATCTCTAAAAAGAGAAAAAGGTGGATTGGTTATAACTATATCACTCTCTTGAAGAATGGTAGTGCATTCTTCGCTACGAAAATCTCCATTTCCTTCAAGAAAAGTTTTAGTTTCATTGATACCGTCATATTCAAGTTTATAGGGCTGTTTATCGGCATCAATAATACCATTATAAAAAGTGGCGATAATTTTTTTATAACGAAGATAAATATATTGTTCCTTTAATACGTGCCAAAAATTACTCCATTCGGGGTTATCGCACGGCATATAAATAATCTTATCTTTAAAGTGATTATAATAATTACCAATCTCTTGCTCAATATCACTTATCTGCGTATAAAATTCATCGTTTTTTACCGCTTGCGCGGTTCTCAACGAACTATTCTTTTTAGCCATAGTTTTTCCTCGCTTTCATATATAATATTATTATACCATATTTTCCTTCAAGAGTCAAGTGGGTATAAAAAAAAGAGAAGTAGCGGTTTAACGCCACTTCCCTTTTGCTATTCTACCCTTCATTTCGTTGCCATCTTATTAATATATATATATATAAAGTGGCAACGTTTTGGTGAGTTTATTTTTCTGGTAATTTAAGTTTTTGCCCAATCAAAATAGTTGTGCTGTTTAAATTGTTGAGTTTATAAATCTCTTCCCATCTTAAACCGTTGCCTAAATATTTTTGAGCGATACTCCATAAACTATCGCCCGGTTGCGCTATCGCATAACGGGCTTCGCCCGTCCCGCTCCAAGAGGAAGAAGAAGTAGAGGGTTCGGCGGGTTCACCGCTATTTTCTTCCTACTCTTGGTTTGGGTAGTTAATACGATACGCGCCCATTATATCATCAGTGTGGTAGCACTAACTAACTTTATCTCCTGCGTTGCCTTCTATTGTGATAACCGTGCTACCGTTCACGCCAATACAATAACCGATGTGATCCGCTTCGCCGTCATTATTCCAATCAAAAAGAATTAAATCTCCTTCGCGGTATCCGCTCGTTATCCATTGGTTGTGCCTACGCGCCCAATTAACTACGAACGGGCAATAGGCGGTTTTCGTGCCTCCGCAAAAAAGGTTGCTCATATTGTTCTTGTTAAATCCTACCCATATGAACGCGCAACACCACGGGTATTTATCCCCGCTCA
Organism: uncultured Clostridia bacterium; assembly: GCA_945482995.1. Lineage (GTDB taxonomy): Bacteria > Bacillota > Clostridia > Christensenellales > CAG-1252 > RUG14300. Next base: position 1,694 of record CALYRM010000087.1, read on the forward strand.
CTTCGCGCCCATAGTAGATAGTATTATAAACAACGTTATTTTCTTCCTTCTCTTGGATTCCTACTTGGTTCTTAAACCATTCAGTTAGTTGTTTCATTTTCTTCATCTTCCACTTGCTTCTTGATATTCATAAGAACGGCAATAGCAACGGTTGAAGCAAAAGTAATTCCTGCGGAAATAAGGCTTTGTGTGCTCCAATCCTACATGATTGCCGTGATAAGGGCGATACCCGCGCCCGCTGCGCTTTGAACTAATGTTCTCAAAACTCTTTGCCAATCAATTATCTTTTTCATCTTTACCTTTTCCTCCTAATAATTTATCTTCTACTTTCTCAATTCGCTCATTGAGCAAAATAAGAGAGTTTGAAATTTCACCTAAAACATTTTTCTAATTCTCAATTATTCCGTGAAGGCGTTCTTCGCGCTCGTGGCTATCTTTGTTCGTTGTATAGAAAAGCCATACGAACAACGCGCACCAAATGCCGTGTTGAACAACTGCCTCTAATACAGGTTGAAAATCCATTTATTTCCACTCCCCGCTATTATTGTAATGTGCTACTGATTGCTTCCAATTTCCATTTTGATTAAACCAAGCAATGGATTGTTTCCAAGTTCCATTTTGGTTAAACCAAGGAATAGCGCCCTTGATAACGGGGCTACTCCCTGATACCGTAGCGTTTATACGAACTTTATCACCTACGCTACCAATATCAGGGCCGCGCCCTTTATAAGCAATTGTATAAACGCCAAAAGTTAACGTATCCGGCGTTGTTCCGTCCGTGGTTGTGTAGTAGCGCGTAGCGATATGTGTTAAAGAAGAGGTGCGCGGTGAGTTGGGAATATCTCCACCGGCTACCTCTCCCGTGCTATCAGTTGCTACGGGTGTAAAATATAAATCCTGTGAAGTATTGCCATCGTTAACGTAGAGTTCTATTTTTTGAACTGCCTAATTGCTTTTTGTGCGTGCGATATAGCCTACAACCTTCATAACGTAGTAAAACCACTGATTGTGCCATACGCCATCTTGCCTATATCGAATACAATAGTAGCAATTAATAGCGTTAGTTTCTCCCGCTTTTGTCCAAGAGGTAGCAAGATTAGTTGGTTCGCTTGAACTCCAAGTTCCCATTTATCTCACCTCACGTAAACTAAAAGTATATATCTCCGTGCTTACCGCCCGAAGGTTCAGCCGTGCCTCCGCTAATCGTGGGAAGCGCGGGAAGGGTTATCCATTGCGTATCATAATTGTTATCGCTCTTCTTTGCTAAAACTTGCCCGCTACTTCCGCCTATTGGTATGAGATAATACTTGTTATTAATTTTAACGGGAACGTTAAAGTTAAAATCCGCTTCGCTCCAATCGAAAACGGGAAGCGTAATAACAACTATCTCTTTCCCCAAAATTGTAGCAAGTTTATCTATTGCTCTAACTTGAATTGTCCATTGCTTTGTATAATCAAGCGTGGCGGTATAGGTTGCCTTGTATGTATTATCGGTTATAGTTATTGTTGTATCTACCCACTCGCTATACTCGGCGCTTCCCGTTTTCCAACGCGCCTAAACTGATAGCGTATTATTTACTACGCCAAAAGAGGAATTGAAGAACGAGCCGGAAGCGTCAATTTTACAAGCGTTAGTTGTAGCATCAGGCGTTTCGGCTTCAAATGTTAACGTAGGCTTAAACCAATTCACGAGCGGAACTGATTTAACTACGGAAGCGCTAAACCCACGGCTATCCACAACTGTAATTGTAAAAGTGTCGTTGCCTAAATCGAACTCTACATCTTCTCCACTCTTGGTTAAACCATTATGCTTTGTAGTTATAGAAGTGAGAGTAGCGTTATAGCGTGCGCTTGCTTGCGGTTTCACATTTACCTTGTTAAAACCTACAATTCCCGTAGTAGAATTACCGGTTAGCGTATCTTGCGGATTTAGAATTGTTAAAACTGGATTTAGAATAGGCTTACAATCCGCTTCCGCCGCCAAGCCGTTTATATCTACTACGTCAGTTCCAAGGTTCACTGTTCCGCTAAAAGTTTCTACTGATAACCGAATAGGAATAGAACGCGCACTACTACCCAAGAGAGAGAAGAGTGAAGTAGGCAAAACCCAATCATACGGGCTTGATACGTTTTCCGCGATAAGCGTTTTTGTGCCGTTCGCCGTATAGTAGAGGTTATCGGTATAACTATCATCCATTTTGGTTATTGTGATACGGGTAGCCTTGCCAATATCGGCGCTACTGGCGCTAATGGCGCTAACGCCTATCGTTGTGGAAGGCACGCACTCTATATATCCGCCTTGCTCTTTGCCCACGTATTGCGGGACGCACTGACACCAAGCATAGATATAATATTTAAACGTCAATGCCGATAAAACATCATACTTGTATTCATAAGTGAAGGTTTTGTTGTGTATATCGTGCGTGGCGCTATCATAGCGGTTAGCGCTCACGTCTTGAACATAGAACGTAGTTTGATTAGGCGCTTTCATTGTGTAGCCGGACAAGGATTTATAACTAACGCTGTAATCGCCTTTTATCACTACCTAAATATATTTTCCATCTGGTTTAATAACTTGCTTGTAGGTTAGCGACGCTTCATAATTACAACGGGAAGCATAAAGCGTTCCGGTTTCCATCGGGTATCTACCGCCATCTACTAAACCAGCGCTAAAAGTTGTAGCCATTAGTTAATCCTCCCTACCCAAAAAGCGCCCGTGCGCCTCTTATTTTTATAATCTTCAAATCGCGTATTTCCTACTCTTAAATATTGGGAAGCGGTTAAGTTGATAGCATCAACGCCCATATTATTAACTTCAAGCATCACTTTACTTTTGTTCTTGATAATCATACCATCTTCATCAATTACGGTTGAAAAATCGCTTCCGCTCTTTGTGATATTTAATCCATCTTGATTAAAAGTAAATCCTGTTTGCGTTTGAACGCTATCCGCCGTTCCCGCGTTCTGTTGAATAAGAATTTTAACATCTTCCGCAGAAATTGACGTGTTTACTTTTTTCTCTACCTCTTGGAGGGAAGTATTCAAATCATCAATTTTACCATTAGTAATCTGTTGATTTTTCTTTACTTCCATATCAATAGCGTCCGCCGATAATTGAATAGAAGAAGTTTTTTGTTCTAACTCTTCATTCTTCTTAACAACTAACTCAATCGTTTTGTTTTGCTTATCAACTCGCGCATAAGTTTGTTTTAATAAATCGCCTAAACTCGTGGGGTTGCTCTCTGTTTCTGTCGTGTTCTCGTCATACTTCCAGAGAGTTTTTTCTATCAATCCGCCATTGTATTCTATCGTATCGTTCAAAAGATAAGAGATAAAATTGCTATTATCTTTATCTACGAGCGCTATCTTGCTTCCTACCTCTAACGGCATACCGCGCCACTTACAATTAAAGATACCTATTGTTAAATTGCCTACTCGCTCAATGGCGCTGTTTAAAATCGTGTCTATATCTTCACGCAACTCTAAAAATGGGTTATCACGTAAATATTGTGTAGAGCCGATAGAAGTAGTTGATACGCTCACGTTATCGCCCAACTCCGTAGCGCTACAAATTGTTTGGAGGCGCTTGTTGGAGGAAGTGGTTAACTCAAAATATAAACTTTTATCTATTGTAAAAGTAGGCTCTGCGTTTTTGTCCAACTGCGTAAACGTGAGTTTATTATTCTTATCTAAATAATAAATTGTAGTTGTTGCTTCGGCTATATCATCTAAAACTTCTCTTATTGTTTCCGTTCCTTCATAGTTTGCGCCTTCTATATATGATAAATTAAACTATTCTCCCACTTCGTTTACTTCAACGCCTAACAACGTTCCAATAGAGGGAAGAAGTTCAGCAATAGTATAAGGCTTTGTTATTGTGAGTTCGCTATAAGTGCGGGCGCTCGCCTTATAGATTAAATCATAAGCGGTAATGCTCAACTGGTTCGTTTTCTCATCTCTATGAATTTCACTAATCCAAAAGTAGGGAAAAGTAAAGGTGTTGGCGGAATTATCGGTAATTGTTATTTTGATAGAGTGGGAGGTTGTGTAGGCAAGTGCGCGCTCCTTATCTATCAATTTTAAGTTTAGGCGTTGGCAGATACCAAAACCAAAAAACTTACTATCTTCACCAACGCGCTAAACGTCAAAAGAAATTATTTTATCTGTGTCCGCATATTCGGCAACTTTGGTATTATTTAAATAAAACTCCGCTGTTGCCGATAGCGTTCTAATCGGGGTAATACTCATCAATTATTCCCCCTTAAAGTTCCGTGAATTTCAATTTCACTTTTTTAAAACTCACTTTACCCTGCTGAATTGTGTAGTATTCAATGTTTGTAGAGGGCAAGATACAACTTATCGTTTTAAGTTGTTTGGTTTGCGGGTTAAGGTATGAGATATTCATACCTAACCCGCTAATATCTTCCGTGAGTTGCTACATAACGGTATCATTCAGAGGAATAATTTCTACTTCAACGGTTTTTTTATCGTTAATGTAATCAACCACGGTGTCCTAATGTGCGTTTGTTTGTGTTGTATATTTAGAGGCGTTCGTAATTTTAAGTTCCGCCGTATACATACTATAATCTGTATCGTTAATTTTGAAGTATACCATTATTGTCCTCCTTATACTAATACTAAACCTAATTTACCCGTCTGCCGGGTGAGTGCGTTAATACTATCAACGCTTGTTTCCGCAAAAGTTTTTCCGTCCACTTGTAAAACAATCGGGCGAGAACTACCCGCGCCTAAACGCTCGGCAATTCTATCTAACCATTCTGTGTTATTTTCAAGCGGAACTATCGCCTCTGCGCCATTCTCGCCTAAACCGCCAATACTACCATTGTGGCTGAAAAGCGTAGGCGTATCAAAAACGCCACCACGCGCATACCAAGCGATACGATAAACGGGAACGGACGGAGGGTTAGTGTTAAAACGTCCCGATACTGACAAGTGCGGGATTTTTAAATATGGTAAACTCCATTGGAAGTTCACGCTATCTAACAATTTACTAACCATCATATCAACGGCGTTAACTATCTTGTTAACGCTCTTGTTAACCGCTTCTTCCATCTGGATAAACGTTTCTTCTACCGTGCTTCTCATCTGGTTCATCGGCGCTTCTATCTCTTCCGCTGCCGTATTAAAGCCTTCTATTGTATTATTGCCTATATCAGTAGAATAGGCGGAGGCCTCAGTAGATATTTGACTTAAAGCGCTATTATAAGTATAACCAGCATCATTTACTACGCCACCAAGCCCTTGAAGCCCCGCGTCAACGCCTTGAACTGTGGTATCACCCATCATATAACTTGTATCATAAGTTTTGCCACTTTGAGAGGCTAAACCTTGGTTATACGATGTTCCCATACCTTGTCCTGCGGTATACATACTACTCTAACCACTAACAACGCCTTGCGTTGTTTCGGCGGCAATTTCTGTGCCGGGGTTTTTACCGGTAAAGATAGATTTAATTCCGTCCCAAATGGCTTTGCCTAATTTACCGGCTGCTTCAAATAATTGCCC
>CALYRM010000088.1 GCA_945482995.1 uncultured Clostridia bacterium
TAATTGTACCTTTGGAAGTGTTGAAATCTCTAATATCGAAGCATTGACAAGTGGGACAAACAAAGGTACATGAACCGCAACCCATACAAGTTGAAGATAAATCTTGCCACTTGTCGCTATCAAACATTTCGTCGGTTGAAATCGCATCAATCTTGGATAAATCCAAATTAGATAGCGGGAGCTTGGACATAATTCCGGCAATCCTTTCTTTATGCTTTTCAACTTCTTCGTCCGTAGTAGTTTCTAATAAATCGCTTACTTTTAAAATAAGGTCCTCGCCCTTTTTCGTGTTTGCATTTAAGTACAGATAGTCACCGACTAAATGAGCGGTAACGTCGCTTTTTGGATTGGTCGGATCGAGTCCAAACGCCGTACAGAAACAGCTTTCATCGGGATTTTTACACGACATGGAAACAATGGTGCAAGCCTCGCGTCTTGCTTGATAATATGTATCCACGGGGTCTGCCAAAAATACGTTATCCAATACTTCAAACGATTTTAAATCGCATGCCTTTACTCCGAATAATACGAAAGGATTATGATCGTCTCTTACGTCCTCAATGGAAATGTTTTTACCCGAATAAAGAAATTTCATTAGCGTTTCGCTTTGCGGGAAAAAATAATCCTTTGGTGACGTCGCGGTTTTGAGCGTGTTCAAGCTGACTTCCTCGCCCTCGCCCCAAACGTCAAAATTGACAACATTAGCCTTTTTGATTGGTAAAACCAATTTGCCTACTTGGGAATTAATTCGTGAATACAATTCGTTTAGTTTATCGATAGAAATTCTATTCATTGCTACCCTCCGTTTTTGCGACTGCCTTGGTCGGATCTAAATCTTGCTCGGTATACTTAATGAGAGGATGAACTGCATCGGTCTCGACACCTGCTTGATATTCGCCATAGAGCGAATTGGAATCCTTGATAAACTTGCGGTTTAACAAATGAAGCGGTATATGTGAAGGACATACCCTCGAACATTCTCCGCAATCGGTACAACGTCCTGCCACATGAAAAGCTCTTATAATATGGAAGCATTGTTCTTCAAAACTATCGGCAGGCGCTTTTGTCCAAACGCCCGATTGATCGTTATCGAAAACGCACTTTACACATGAACATGCAGGACATACGTTGCGACAAGCATTACAACGAATACACTTTGAAAGCTCAGCTTGCCAAAAAGCAAAACGTTCGTCCTCAGTCATATTTTCGAGCTTATGAACCATAGAAAATCTATCGCCATCCGATACAAATTGGTGTTCGATGTCTATTTCCTCGGCGTCCTCAACCTCTGCAATGCCCCTACATGAAAGACATTTTTCAAGCATAAACTCACGCTTATCGTCAAAGGTATATGTGCCGTCTAAGGTCTTAATGGTAACTGTGTTACCCTCGACGCTTACGTCTTCTATAACGCCCTCGACTTTTTCTTTTATTTTGTTTATATCTAATTTGCCCTCGCAACCGATAACTATCGGCTTAACGAAGTCTCTATTTATTCTCTTTTCGTTCAAAAGTTGATTGAAACTGAATGTATCGCAACCTTTCAAGAAAACGGCAGTCTTTTTCTTTTGGCGTGTTTGCTCAATCAAATATTTAGATAGATTTGCACCGCAAAATGCGTCATACACAAAGTTTGCCAAATCCTCTTTATTTGAGAAAACAGCGGGACTCTGGTCGTAAGAAAATTCACCGTTCGTCCAGCCAAGCACTCTTTCAACTGCGCCCGCGTCAAACAACTCTTCGGCTCTTTTTAGAAGTAAATCTCTATTAACCATTTATCTATCCCCCTTTATTCTAAGGTCTTGTAAACGCTTATTCTCGCCTAATTCTTTTATTTTTGCCGCAAAATCATTCATAACCATGGAAAATCTTGCGCCTTCGGCTGCAGAAACCCATTCAACTCTAGTTCTTTCTTTTTCGATTCCTAAGTAGTTTAGGAAACTGAACAACAAGCTCATTCTTCTTCGAGTATAGTAGTTACCTGTCATATAATGGCAATCGCCCGGGTGACAACCGCATAGGATAACGCCGTCCGCACCACTTTGGAAAGCTTTTAGTATGAACATGGGATTTACTCTACAAGAACAAGGAACTCTAATTATCTTGACGTTTGCAGGATACTCCAAACGGCTTGTGCCTGCTAGGTCTGCACCTGCATACGAACACCAGTTACAACAAAACGCAACGATGGTTGGAATAAACTCTTTATTTTCTACTTCTTGCATATCGTTTCCACCTCCGACATAATTTGCTTGGAGCTGAAGCCCTTTAAGTCAATTGCTCCCGATGGGCAAGTTACGGTACAAGCACCACAGCCTTGACATACTGCAGGATTGACGTAGGAAACTCGTCTAACCTCGGTTTTGCCACCACCCAAACGGAATTCCTTTTCTATATAACTGATTGCACCGTAAGCACATACATTAGCACATTGAGAGCAACCATTACACATATTTTCATTTGTTAGAGCAATGCATGGATTTGTTTTTAATTTATCCTTTACCAACAATCCTATAACCTTGGCTGCACAAGCACTCGCCATTGATACCGTTTCCGGGATATCTCTTGGACCTTGACATACGCCTGCTAAATATATACCTGCTGTTGGGCTCTCTACCGGACGAAGCTTTGGATGTGCTTCGGTCAAGAAGTTATTTGTATCTATACTTGTTGCAAGCAAAGTTGCAATTTTTCTAACTGATGGTTCGGGCTCGATTGCAGTTGCCAAAACAACTAAGTCGGATTCGATAAATATCTGCTCGTTATCAAGAAGATTTGAGCCCTGTACCAACAATTTGCCGTTTGCCATTGGGAATACCTTGCCAACCATACCTTTGATATAATCGACGTCGTACTGCTCTACTGCTCTACGATAAAACTCGTCGTAGTTCTTGCCTGGTGTACGGACATCTATATAAAATACGTGTACTCTTGTATCCGGATATTTTTCTCTAATTAGCATTGCATGCTTAGCGGTATACATACAGCAGATTTTTGAGCAATATGGCTTGCCACAGCCGGAAACGTCTCTCGAGCCGACGCATTGAATAAAGGTTATATCTTTTGGATGAGCGTTATCGGATGGACGCAAAAGTACGCCGTTAGTTGGTCCCGCAGCGTTCATCAATCTTTCCAACTCTAACGAGGTGATAACGTCCTTAGAGTCCTTATAGGCATATTCATTGAAATTGTCTAAATCAATTGGTTTGAAGCCTGTTGCAACCACGATTGCGCCATATTTACGCTCGATAAATTCGTCCTTCATATCGTAGTTAATAGCGCCGGCTGAGCACTTAAGCTTACATACTCCGCACTTTCCTGTTTTTAGTTTGATACATTGTTCGGGATCAATTACCGCAACATTCGGAATGGCTTGTGCAAATGGAATATAAATAGCGGTACGAGTATTCATATTCATGTTGAACTCGTTTAACCCCTTCTTTGACGGACAGTACTGCATACAAACCTTACAGCCGGTACACTTGTTTTCGTCAACGTATCTCGCTTTCTTTCTAATGGTTACAGTGAAATTGCCAACAAAGCCTTGAACCGACTCAATTTCGCTATAGGACAAAATGTCGATTTTCTCGTTTTGAGCGCAGTCAACCATTTTAGGCGTCAAAATACAAGCCGAACAGTCCAAAGTCGGGAAGGTCTTATCAATTTGAGCCATTCTTCCGCCAATGGTTGCGTTCTTTTCTACGATATCCACTTCAAAGCCTGCTTCTGCAATATCCAAAGCAGTCTGAATACCTGCTATACCACCGCCGATTACCAAAGCACGCTTTGTGACGGGGCTTTCCCCCTCTGCCAAAGGCGTGTTCAACAAAACCTTGGCGATAGCGGTTCTTACCAAAATGATTGCCTTTTCTGTTGCTTCTGCTCTGTCCTTGTGTATCCAAGAGCAATGCTCACGAATGTTGGCAACCTCAACCATATAGGGGTTGAGTCCGGCAGCTTGTGCAGCTTTACGGAAGGTTGCTTCGTGCATTCTTGGTGAACACGAGCCTATTACAATGCCGGTCAAATTGTATTCTTTAATTGCATTTTTGATAATTTGCTGACCGTTTTCCGAACACATATATTGGTAGTTGGTAGCGAATACAACGCCTTTTTCTTGCTTTATTACTTCGCTTACCTTTTCTACGTCTACCGTGGCGGCAATATTACTACCGCACCAACAAATAAAAACTCCTATTCTTTGCATATTATCAACCTACTTTCTCTATTTATTGTATTTTCTGTATGCGGCAACCAAAAGCTGTTGCGGCACGTCGTCATCCAAAATAGGGGGAATATCCTCAGCACTCAAGCCGTTTGCACCTGCCTTTCTGGTTACAGTATCCCTTATAGCCTCGATAACCGATTGCGGCGCTACGCCTCTCGGGCAACGCTCCACACAAGCTAGACAAGATAAGCACGTCCAAATTGATTTGCTCACAAGTAACTTGTCGATTTTGCCTTCGGCTAAGTATGAAACAAACTGGTGCGGTTTTATATCCATTTCGTCAAAAGACGGACAACGGGCAGAGCATTTACCGCATTTCATACATTTTTTTACATCAGTATTCGCTAATTCTAAAAAATCATTTTTATCCATCTATTCCCAAAGCCTCCATCATAAGTGCGGTAAAATAGGATATTTTCAAGTTTTCACCGCAATTTTTCTTTAAGTTATAATAACACAACGGACAAGCGGTTATCAATTCATCTGCGCCGAATGCCTTTGCGTCATCGGTAATGCTTTGACTCTTTTTCTTCGCCAAATCGGGACTTTTGATTGAAACGTATGCTCCGCAACATTCATTCTTGTGCGAATATTTTACAGGCGTACCGCCTAGGGCAACAATCAAATCTTCGAGAATAGTCGGATTTTCGGGATTATCAAACTTCATTACATTGCTTGGTCTTAGCAATAAACAGCCATAGTATGCGGCAACCTTGCGATTTAGGGGTTTCACTACCATTGACTTGATTTTATCAAAGCCTACTATGTTTTTCAACATTTCGAGGTAATGAATAACCTCGGTTTCTCCTCTGTATTCAGGATTCAATTCAAGGTAGATATTTGCCTTCATAATCGTCTTTTCATTTGTTCTCATGTCTTCGTTTACACGCTTCAAAACATTATGACAAGCCGAACACAAAGTCAACAATTTACCGCCGTGACTCTTGGCGTAGTTTAACGCTCTTACTGCCGATAGTTTAGTTGCGGTTTCGTTTGGCGCTGTAGGGTATTCTGCTCCGCAGCATTGCCATTTATCGATGTCAACCATTTCTATTCCAAATTTCTCGGCAATTTTTCTCGCTTGAATATCTAAGTCGACTGCTTTTGATTTTAATGTACATCCGGGATAATAACAGATTTGCATATTTTTGTACTCCAGTTTAATTTGTTAATTATATTTATTTTTACTCACGCTTATTTCTAATACTTTTTAATTTAATTGACGGCTTTGCCGTCGTGACCTTAACCTTTGGTTTTGTGAATTCTCGTGAAGCAGCACTCCGTGAATTGAATTGCACGCTTAGGTGCAATTCATTATTAATGCGGATGAGATTCTTCGACTACATTGCATTTTGCTTGAGAATGACGCTTGGTATTGTCATTGCACCTTACACGTTACACAATGCTGAAACCCTAGGCTTTAGTCTTTATGAGGGAATGCCATTTCTTCTGGGTGAAATACCTTGTCAAATTCGGATTCGGTTAAAAATCCGAGTGCAACGCAAGCTTCTTTTAGGCTTATATTCTCTTTGTGTGCTTTCTTGGCGGTCTTTGCGCTATTTTCATATCCAATATATGGATTCAAAGCAGTAACGAGCATCAAAGAATTGTACAAATTGTGATTCATCTTTTCTTTATTAGCCTTGATACCCGATGCACAGTGGATATCAAATGAAACGATTGCGTCCGCAACATTTCTTACAGATTGAAGGAAATTATGAATTATAACAGGCATAAAGACATTTAATTCAAAATTGCCTTGGCTTGCTGCAAAGCCTATCGTTGCATCTGCACCCATAACTTGTACTGCAACCATTGTTACAGCCTCGCATTGGGTAGGATTGACTTTGCCCGGCATAATCGATGAGCCAGGTTCATTTTCGGGTATAAAGATTTCGCCTAAGCCGTCTCTTGGACCTGATGCTAACCAACGCACGTCGTTAGCAATCTTCATCATATCGCAAGCAAGCGCCTTAATTGCGCCGTGAGCATATACTATTTGATTTTTCGAGGTCAAGGCTTGGAATTTATTCTCTGCAGTGTAGAAACGTTTACCTGTAATTTCGCTAACTTTCTTTGCAACCAATTCATCAAAGCCCTTTGGCGCATTTAAGCCGGTACCAACTGCGGTACCGCCTAAAGCTAACGCTCTCAAACCCTCTAGGCTCTCGACAATGTTTTTACAGTCGATTTCAAGCATATTACGCCAGCCCGATATTTCTTGGGAAAAAGCAATCGGTACTGCATCTTGTAGGTGAGTTCTTCCGCTCTTGACAATTCCCTCGTTTTCTCTTTCAAGTCTTAGGAACGTCATAATAAGTTGTTTGATTGCAGGAAGCAATTTATCCTCAATCGCAATAACTGCCGATATGTGCATTGCAGTCGGGAATGTATCATTTGAGCTTTGACTCTTGTTCACGTCGTCGTTTGGGTGAAGAATCTTTTTGCCCAAAACAGAATTAGCATAATTTGCGATAACCTCATTGGTGTTCATATTCGATTGAGTACCGCTTCCCGTCTGCCAAACAGCCAATGGGAAATTGTCGTTCAACCTACCGGAAATAACCTTGTCTGCCGACATACAAATCGCATTGAGTTTTTCTTCGGTTAGTTTGCCCAATTCAAAGTTTGCCAAAGCGGCACTCTTTTTAAGTATTCCAAAAGCGCGAACAATTTCAACAGGCATTTTCTCAACGCCTATTTTAAAGTTTTCAAAGCTTCTTTGCGTTTGCGCTCCCCAATACTTATCGGCAGGAACTTTCATTTCGCCCATTGTGTCTTTTTCGATACGATATTCCATATTATTTCGCTCCTATAATAATTTATAAAGGTTTAAATATATTTGTATTCAGTTTATTATACCATGATTGGTAACATATTTTTTGTGGAAAAATTTACTACAAAAAACAATTCTACAAACACATTGTAATTATACACGATATTTTATTTT
>CALYRM010000089.1 GCA_945482995.1 uncultured Clostridia bacterium
TATGGAGTTTGACCGTGGATATTGTTCACCATATTTTGTAACCAATACCGACAAGATGACGGCAGAGCTTGACAACCCATATATTTTGGTAACCGACAAAAAGATTTCAAACATACAGGAACTTATTCCCGTTCTTGATCCAATCATTCAAAGCGGTTCAAGAATAGTAATTATTGCCGAAGACGTCGAGGGAGACGCTCTTGCTAACTTGGTTTACAATAGAATAAAGGGCGTTTTGAATGTAGTTGCAGTAAAAGCACCTGCATTTGGCGATAGAAGAAAGGCAATGTTAGAGGATATTGCAATTTTGACAGGCGCTACCGTAATAACCGCAGAATTGGGCTTAGATTTATCTCGTGCAACCATTGAAATGTTAGGACGTGCTCGTATGGTTAAGGTTGACAAGGACAGCACAACTATTGTTGGTGGAGCAGGCGACAAGGAGCAAATCGACAATAGAATTGCTATGATTCGCAATCAAATTGCAGTTGAAACAAGCGATTACGACAAGAGTAAACTTCAAGAAAGATTGGCTAAATTGTCGGGTGGCGTAGGCGTAATAAGCGTAGGCGCAGCAACCGAAGTTGAACTAAAAGAAAAGAAACTTCGTATTGAGGATGCTCTTGCTGCAACACGAGCTGCTGTCGAAGAGGGAATCGTTCCCGGTGGCGGTACGGCGTTGGTATCGATTATCCCCGTATTAACAAATGTATTATCGACATTAGACGGCGATGTTAGAACAGGCGCAAGCATTGTAGTAAAGGCATTGGAAGCACCTATCCGTCAAATTGCAATCAATGCAGGTGTAGAAGGCAGCGTTATTTATAACAACGTTTACAACGGAATTTTGACAAATCCAAGTTACGGCTATGACGCTTTGAACGACGAATACTGTGATATGGAAGTTAAGGGAATTATCGACCCGACAAAGGTAACGAGAACTGCACTTCAAAACGCAATTAGCGTTGCAGGCACACTATTGACAACCGAATCACTAGTTGCTTCAATCCCCGAGCCACCGACTCCTGCTAATCAACCGCAAGGCGGAATGTATTAAAAAAAACGTGCAGTGCAGTAAGCACTGCATTTTTTTTAATGTACAGTCCATAATGTCATTCTAATTGTCATCCTGAGCGGAGCGTAGCGCAGTCGTGAGGATCTCATCCGCATTAATCATCCCTGAACCGACCACAAAAATTGTCATCCTGAGCGTAGTGCAACGAAGTCGTAAGGATCTCATCCATATTATGTCATCCTGAGCGGAGTGTAACGAAGTCGAAGAATCTCATCCACTCTTTGTTGGTACAAAGAATGAAATCTGCCTTGATGGGCAGATGAAATCCCTACAGGATGAAATCACTTCGTGATGAAATCCGCTTTTCAATCGGGTTTTGGACTTCGTGATTGTATAGTGTAGTCATCCTCAAGCGTTGCGCAGTGGAGTCGTGAGGATCTAATTGACAGCACCGCTGTCATCCCGAGCGTAGTCGAGGGACCTCACTACAAGCACCGACTCTTTGCGAAGCATAAGGATAGACATTCATGCCATAATGTCATCCTGAAAGCGTAGTCGAGGGACCTCATTAGCACTGCCTCATTGCGAAGCATACGGATAGTCGTTAAAACGGATAATTTCACATTAAAAAGTTAATAATCAATAATAGCCTTATAGTAAACGAAGTGCTTGCAAACCGCAAAACAATAAAAATAAAGAATCCACAATTGACAGCTTTGCTGTCATCCTCAAGCGTTGTGCAACGAAGTCGAAGGATCTCTATATAAGCACCGAATTGTTGCAAGTTAGACGAGTAGTCTGTATACCAATTACAGTATTGCACAATGCTAATCTAAATACGATTACAAATTGAAGAAAAGTTATCAAAAAGATAATAACTAATAAATTTACTTGAAAAAAATTCTGGGCGATGCTATAATAACAAATGAGGTGTGTTATGTTAAACAAAAAAGAAACGGTTGTAATGAGAGAAATATACAAAAGAAGTGCAAACAACAATGGTGTTTGTTATATTCGCCCCGTTGATCTTATGGCAGGCATACCCTATAATATTGCTTTGGAAAAGGACGACATAGCGCCTATACTTCAAGGACTTGCCTACGACGAATATTTTGACGTCGAAGAGGTTGTTAAGGACGGCGAATATACTTTATTCATCAAATTGTTGAAGAAAGGCTTTGCATTCCAGAGAAGTGAGGAAGTTCGGCTTCGTAATCGTAAGAATAGTATCATAACCAAAGTTGCGCTTGCGCTTTTGGGTGTAGGTGTAGCATGGATATTAAAATATATTATCCAATTGATACAAGCGGCAAAAGGTGGTTAATGGAAAACAGAGAATTTATTTTAAAGAGCGAATTCAAACCATGCGGAGATCAACCACAAGCCATTGAGAAGTTAGTCGAAGGCATAAATGACGGACTGAGAACACAAGTTTTATTAGGTGTTACAGGAAGCGGTAAAACCTTTACAATGGCGAACGTAATCAAGCAAATCAATAGACCTGCATTGGTAATTGCTCATAATAAAACTTTAGCGGCTCAACTTTGTAACGAGTTCAGGGAGTTCTTTCCTGACAATAGAGTTGAGTTTTTTGTGTCTTATTATGATTATTATCAACCCGAGGCGTACGTACCGTCTACCGATACTTACATTGAAAAGGAACTAGCAATCAATGACGAAATTGATAAACTTCGCCACTCTGCAACAGGAAGTTTATGCACAAGACGAGATACGATAGTCGTAAGTTCAGTTTCTTGCATATACGGTTTGGGCGCGCCCGAGGAATATTATAGAAACACCGTTCATCTAGTCGAGAATAGCGAAGCGGAGAGGGACGAGGTTATAGATAAACTTGTTTCAATCCAGTACACACGAGCAGATGTCGATTTTCATCGTGGAACGTTTAGGGTTCGCGGCGATATATTGGATATATTTCCGATAGGCAACAACAATACTTTTTTTAGGGTAGAATTTTTTGACGATACGGTAAGTTCGATAACCGAGAATAACGCCGTTACGGGAACTGCGATTCATTCACTAACCACGGTAACTATTTTCCCTGCCACGCACTACGTTTTAGGCAACGAGGAGAAGTTAGACGAAACGATAGCCAAGATTCTTGAGGACTGCAAGGAAGAAGAACAAGCGTTTATTGATCAAGGTAAATTGATAGAGGCACAGCGACTCAGACAGCGTGTAACCTACGATATGGAAATGATAAAGGAAATAGGTTACTGCTCGGGAATCGAAAACTATTCGAGATATTTTGACGGTAGAGAGAAGGGTACGCCCCCATACACGTTGTTAGACTTTTTCCCCGACGATTTTGTTATTTTCGTTGACGAAAGCCACATGACGCTTCCGCAAATCAGAGGAATGTTCAACGGCGACTTAGCGCGCAAAAAGAATTTAGTCGACTACGGTTTTAGACTTAACGCCGCCTACGATAATCGACCTTTGAACTTTGAAGAGTTTAACGAAAGGTTTAAGCAAATGATATGTATTTCGGCAACTCCGGGACCATACGAAACAAGCATATCGGATAACACGGTTGAGCAGTTAATTCGTCCGACAGGCTTAGTCGATCCTAAGGTTGAGGTTCGCCCGGTTCTTCATCAGGTTGACGACTTGATTGGTGAAATAAACAACGTAATATCCACCGACGGCAGAGTGTTGGTAACCACGCTCACCAAGAGAATGGCGGAAAACTTGACTTCCTACCTAAAAGAACAAGGCTTCAAAGTCAATTATATGCACACCGATATTCATACTCTTGATAGAATAGAGTTGATTAATGGATTAAGAACGGGAAAATATGACGTTTTAGTCGGCATCAACCTGCTCCGTGAGGGTTTGGATATCCCCGAAGTAAAATTAGTTGCCATACTTGACGCAGACAAAGAAGGTTTTTTGAGATCGGACACTTCGCTTATTCAGACGATAGGAAGAGCCGCCAGAAACGCCGAAAGCCGAGTTATAATGTATGCGGACGTTGTTACAGGTAGTATGGAGAGGGCAATTACCGAAACCAACAGGCGTAGGGCTATACAAATGGAATACAACAAAGTACACGGTATCACGCCAAAGACAATCATTAAGAAAGTTGTCAACACGATTGAGATTACCAAAAAGGCAACGAAAACTGAAAAGAGAGACAAAAAGGATATATTAAGAGAAATCGAACAACTTTCGGCAATGATGAAGATTGCGGCGACAAGTTTAGATTTTGAAACTGCGATAGCGTTAAGAGATCAAATCAATGCATTAAAGCAAATGGTGTAGAAATGGAAGATAAGATTTTTGTAAAAGGTGCAAAAGAACACAATTTAAAAAATATAGACGTAACCATACCGAGAAACAAATTAGTAGTGTTCACAGGGCTATCGGGAAGCGGCAAATCGTCGCTTGCTTTCGATACCATATTTGCAGAGGGGCAACGTCGTTACGTAGAGAGTTTATCGGCATACGCAAGAATGTTTATAGGACAAATGGAAAAGCCCGACGTCGACTATATCGAGGGCTTATCTCCTGCTATATCCATAGACCAAAAGACGACCTCGAACAATCCTCGTTCGACAGTGGGAACGGTAACCGAGATATACGACTATTTGAGATTGTTATATGCGAATATCGGTATACCGCATTGTCCGAAATGCCACAAGCCCATAGTAGAAACGAGCGTTGACCAAATTGTTGACAGCATTTTGGAGCATACAGGCGAACCTGTTATTATTAAAGCGCCGGTAATTAGGCGTAGAAAGGGCGAATTTGTCAAACAGTTTGAAGAATACAAAAAAGCGGGATTTTTACGTATAATAATAGACGGCGAACAATATATGTTGGACGGCGAATTGCCAACCTTGGATAAACAACGTAAGCACAACGTTGAACTTATTATTGATAGGCTTAAAGTCAAGGACGGAATCAATCGCCGTTTGACCGACTCGGTTGAAATGGCACTTAAATATGCGGACGGTTTGGTTGTTGCCGAGATAAGCGGAAAGGATGTTCTTTTCAACACAGGTTACAGTTGTCCCGATTGCGAGGTAAGTATACCCGAGTTATCGTCGAGATTATTCAGTTTCAATAGTCCGATTGGCGCTTGTCCGGTATGTAAAGGCTTGGGCGAGAGAGAAGAGGTTGATATAGATAAACTCATTCCCGATAGATCAAAGAGCATTGCAGACGGTGCATTCGACATAAAAGGCTTCACTTTTGACGCAAAAATGACAAAAAGCCAACTAATAGGATTAGCAAAGAAATACAATTTTTCGATAGATACGCCTTTAAATCAACTTCCTAAGGAAATACTTGACGTTATAATATACGGTTCGGGTGTAGAGCGTATAGAAGTTGAATATAATTCATCGTCATTCCAAGGTAAAATGGTAACGAAGTTTGAGGGCTTAATACCAACTATCGAAAGACGGTATAACGACACCTCATCGGAAATGATGCGTAGGGAATACGCTCGCTTTATGCACACCATAAAGTGCCCTAAGTGTAGAGGAAAGAGATTGAACGAAGCCGCGTTGTCGGTAACGATAGGCGGACTCAATATAGAAGAGTTTACAAACAAATCAATAGGGGACGCTTTGGTTTTCTTAGATACCCTAACGCTCACCCCAAGAGAACAAAAAATCAGTTATTTGATTATAAAAGAAATAAAAGCAAGACTAAACTTTTTGGTAAACGTAGGCTTGAATTATCTCACGCTATCGCGTTCGTCAGGGAGTTTGTCGGGCGGTGAATCGCAAAGAATCAGACTTGCCACGCAAATAGGAAGCGGATTGGTAGGGGTTTTGTATATTTTGGACGAGCCGAGCATAGGACTTCATCAAAGAGATAATTCAAGACTAATTGCCACGCTAAAAAGACTAAGGGATTTAGGTAATACTTTGATAGTCGTTGAGCATGACGAGGAGACAATTCGTAATGCGGATTATATTGTAGATATAGGACCCGGTGCAGGCGTAAACGGCGGTAAACTTATTGCTAGCGGTACTCTTGAGGACGTAATGAACACCGAAGAATCCATAACCGGACAGTACTTATCGGGAAAACTCAAAATAGAAGTACCAAAAGAGCGTAAACAGCCAAACGGGAATTATTTAGTTGTCAAGGGTGCTAAACAAAACAATCTTAAAGGTATTGACGTTGCCTTTCCACAAGGCTTGTTGACGGTTGTAACAGGCGTATCGGGTAGCGGAAAGAGTAGTTTGGTAAATGAAATTCTATATCCATATTTAGCCAAAAATCTCAATAGAATGCAAAACATTGAATATGGCGCTTGCGACGAGATTTTAGGCTTAGAGAATTTTGACAAAGTTATAAATATAGACCAATCCCCGATAGGAAGAACGCCACGAAGCAACCCTGCAACGTATACAGGAGTATTTGACGCCATAAGACAACTTTTTGCAAAGACAAAGGATGCCGAAGCGCGCGGTTATAAAGCAGGCAGATTTTCCTTTAACGTGTCGGGTGGTAGATGCGAAGCGTGTTCGGGTGACGGTATCAAGAGAATAGAAATGCACTTTTTGCCCGACGTGTTCGTTCAATGCGAAGTTTGTAAGGGCAAACGCTACAATCGTGAAACGCTTGAAGTCAAGTTTAAGGGAAAGAATATTGCCGACATATTGGATATGACGGTAGAAGAAGCGTGCGTATTCTTTGAAAATATACCGAGTATCTACACAAAAATCAAAACCTTGTACGAGGTTGGCTTAGGTTATATCAAATTAGGGCAACCTGCAACCACGTTATCGGGCGGAGAGGCTCAAAGGGTTAAATTGGCAACTGAACTTGCAAAGCGACCGACAGGAAAAACCGTTTATATTTTAGACGAGCCGACAACAGGGCTACATTCCGCAGACGTGCAGAAGTTAATCTCCATTCTAACAAGATTGACCGCTGCGGGTAATACGGTAATCGTAATTGAGCATGACCTTGACGTAATAAAGGTTGCGGATTATATCGTAGACTTAGGTCCCGAGGGTGGTATCGGCGGCGGTACGGTTGTAGCCACAGGCACACCCGAGCAAATCGCCGAGTGTGAAAAGAGTTATACAGGACAGTTTTTGAAAAAAGTATTGAGCTAATGCCCAATACTTTTTTT
>CALYRM010000090.1 GCA_945482995.1 uncultured Clostridia bacterium
TTGTCGTAAGACAAATATAACTGCGTAGCAATATAACTTGTCGTAAGACAAATATCACAAATCCGAAAGGATTTATTTAGTTGTCGCAATTCCCTATGGGAAGAGCGACTAATAGGTACACTTTTTTTATACGGTTGAGAATTACATTACAGTTTATGGGTTTTTGCGTGGGCGTCCTCTCTTGCGTTTAACCGGTTCTTCGGTAACGTCGATAGTTTCGTTTTTAACAATAACCTTTTCATTAATATTTTCGGTAACAGGCTGAGCGTTACTTTCCGCAACACTCTCTATAAAAGCAGGATTTCTATTTATTTTTACAGCATCGTCATTTTCGGTTGTCTGCATTAATCTTCCTTGATCGCCTATTTGTGGAGTTTGATAGTTTCTTCTTTGATAACCATTGTTGCGGTAACCATTGTTATTGCCATAACCTCTATTGTTACGATAGACGTTGTTATCCCTATTATATCCGTTTTGCTGTCTATTTCTATTATATTGCGATTGTCCTTGAGAGCCAAATTGAGAATTGTACTGTCCTTTCTTTTGGTATTGGTTATTGTTTTTATTCCTATTTGTTGGAACGTAGACTCTACCTTTTTGTTGTTCCTTTTCGGTTTCTTCCTCTTTCTTCTTTTGAACGTCTTTATAATAAACGGGTTCGTAGTCAATTTTTGTACATCCAAGTGTTGCCATAAATTTTTCAAACCCTGCTTCACCGTTGTCGTCGTTTTTGAAAACTGCGGTACATTTTATAACTTTTTCACAAATCAATGCAACAAAGTGATACATTGCCGCCGTTACGTTCATTGGATTGCTTGTGTCAACTTCATTCATTATTTTTTCGATAAGTTGTTTATATGGATGCAATTCGCTTTCGGGATTATCCAATTCTTTAAGGTCAAAATCTACCTTACCATATACTATATCTCTTATTTTATCAAATATCCTAGCGATTCTACCCGGCAAAATAAACGTGCCCATTACCTCGATAATACCGATGCCCTCTTTCTTGATAAAGTGCATATCTTCGGTTGGGTGGAAAATTCCGTATGGATGCTCGTCGTCGGTACGATTGTTTCTCAAGAAAAGTTCCGCATAGCAATATCCACGCTCTAAGCGAAAAACAGGAGTGATTGAGTTATGCAAAACACCGTCGGTATGAGAATAAATATTGCAGTTCGGATCGTCATAATCCGCCCATTTTTCATAAATGTAGTTGACAGCCTTTACAAATTGTTTTTCATCCTTAGCCTTTACTCTAATAACCGAGTTGTGCCATTTTATAATTGAAAACTTTACGCCTTCAAAATCGGGATGAACGTATTGCGTTTTAATTGGCGCTTTAAATTCAGGCATAACCTTATTGCCGCCTTGATAATGGTCGTGTGATAAAATACTACCGCCTACTATTGGTAACGGCGCATTTGAACCTACAAAGTAGTGAGGAACGGCCTTTACAAGTTCAATCATTCTTGCAAAACTCCTCTCCGTTAAATCCATTGGCTCATGCTTGCTGTTAAACATAATGCAATGTTGATCAAAATATCTATATGGCGAAAATTGCATATTCCAAACGCTTCCGTCCGATAATTCGATGGGGATATATCGAAGAGTCTGCCTTGCAGGAAAATTAATTCTACCACTGTAACCAAGATTTTCCGCACATAGCATACATTTCGGATAATTGGTTTGCGGCATTAGTTTCGCAAGCGCTATTTCCTTGGGATCTTTCTCGGGACGCGCGCAGTTAATTGTGATAACCAAACTACCGTCGGGAGCATTACACGACCAAGATATATTTTTGTTGAGCATTGGCACGTTTAAATACGTGCTATTCATACATTGTCTATAAAACCAATCGGCAGCCTTTTTTATTCCGTCCGATGCTGCCTTTTGATTAAACTTTGCAACTATTTGAGATGGAGACGGCGTGACGTAGCCCATTAACTTGGTTTTAAAACGTTCGACTCCAAATTCGTCTATCATTTTTTCACTTAGCGCATACTCGGCAAGCGGATTCAATAAGCCCTTATACAACGATCCCGAATATTGTTCAGGAATATCGTTCGGATTAGTAATAGAAAACAACTCTATAAGTTGATTGTGCGCATAAATTGCGTCTAAATAATCTAATTCTAACTTATCAATGCCATATCTTATTAATTGTGATACTTTTAAAGCCAACGTTTCTTTATTTAATACTTCCATAAAAAACTCCCTCCAAGTTGGAAAACTTTGTTTTCCAACAATGAAATCTGCCTTAATTAGCAGGTGAAATCCCTTCGGGATGAAATCACTATCGTGATGAAATCCGCTTTTAAGGCGGGTTGTTGATAATTTGATTTATATGCTAAATTATAAATGCTATGTTAAAAAAAACAAATATTATAATGAATCATATGCTATAAATAATTTTTTCGTTGCAATACAATCGGTTATGTGTTATAATAATTTTTGGTGACAAATAATCATTATTCTTAATTGTTGTTTGAATGATTTAATTAGCTTCGATGTGTCGAGATTAGCTTAAACAACTTATCCAAGCACCGACTCATAGCGAAGCAAATGGGCAATCATTTCCACAATAAAATCAATCATCCACAATTAGCGAAGCGACTTCATTATTCATTATAATGCGGATGAGATTCTTCGACTTCGTTTCACTACGCTCAGAATGACAATTATTGAATGAAGATTCAATACAAATACTACTTCTATTATATAGGATGGAATTAAAAATGGCAAGTGTTATTTTTAATAATAATGCAAATTCGTCGAGTGTTTTTCAAAAAACATCGATGCTTCCCGACAAAGCATTTTTTGATAGAGTCGAGAAACTTGTAGACAAACATAATAAACTCTTTGCAAAGTCAAATTCTTTAAGGTTCTTTTCTTCCCCGGGTAGAATCGAACTTTGTGGCAACCATACCGACCACCAAAACGGCGTTGTTTTATGCGCTGCGGTCAATCTTGATACCTTAGCCGTAGTTAACGCTACAAATGATAACAAAATTAAGATTTCGAGTGACGGCTATCCTATTATTGAAGTCGACTTAGATTGTCTTGAACAGAATAAAAAAGAAATCGGCACAAGTACTGCACTTGTTAAAGGAGTTTGCAAATATTTTGTCGATAATGGCGCAAAAGTCGGCGGTTTTACGGCTTGCGCTCATTCCGACGTTTTTAAAGGCGCAGGTATATCAAGTTCAGCCTCATTCGAGCTTCTTATCGCTTCGATTTTAAATTCGTTATATAACGACAACGCTTTGAGCGAAACGTTTACTGCTAAAGCCGCACATTTTGCGGAATCGGTTTATTTTGGCAAACCTTGCGGACTATTAGACCAATGCGCAATTGCCTTTGGTTCTATTTGTTTCATTGACTTTAAGTCAGGTGAACCTAACGCTCAAGTGGTTAATGCAAAGCTTCCACTCAGTGTAATTCTTGTCAATACCGAAGGAGATCATTCCGAACTTACTAATGAATATGCAAGTATTAGAATTGAAATGAACGAAGTTGCCAAATTCTTTGGTAAAAAAGTTTTAAGCGAGATTGCCCCGGAGGACTTTAAGGCAAATATTCCTGCTCTTCGCGGTAAAGTGAGCGGAAGAGCGTTGCTTAGAGCAATTCACTTCTTTAGTGAACAAGAAAGGGTAACGCTCGCAAAACACTCGCTTGAAAACGGCGATATTAACACTTTTTGTAATTGCATAAACGAATCGGGCAATAGCAGTTTGGCTTATTTGCAAAATTGCTATCCACAACCGGACACCGCGCAAGTTATCCCCTCGGCAGTCGAGGTTTTGAGAAGTCTTGACGGAGTGAAAGCCGCAAGAGTTCACGGTGGGGGGTTTGCAGGGACTGTTTTAGCACTTGCCGAAACAGACAAACTTCCGAAAATCAAAGATGTACTTGATAATGTGTTTGGCAGTGAAAACTATTTTGTTGTAGATATCCGCCCTACAGGCGCAACCGAAATCACTAAGGAGATTAACCATGATAAACACACTACTTGCTAATCCCGTAGCTTTTAAAATCGGTAGTTTGGAAGTCTATTGGTACGGTATTATCATAACCGCAGCAATACTAATCGCTACCATTTTTTGCATGTTCGAATGTAAAAGACATAAAGGCTCGACAGATTACATCTTAACCCTATTTTTGTGGGTAGTTCCCCTTGCAATTATTTTTGCAAGACTTGCTTACGTCGTTTTCCATCCAAAGGACTTTTTTCCAATCGAAAGTTGGGCTGACTTTAAACACATATGGGATATTAGAGAAGGTGGTATAAGCATTTTAGGCGCTATCCCCGGTGGTGTTTTGGGTGCTTTTATAAACTATATCATCACTAAAAAGAGCAAAAATGCAACAAATAAAATGGATTTCAGAGAACTGCTCGATATCTTGGCGCCATCAATGATTTTAGGTCAAGCATTAGGTAGATGGGGTAATTTCGTCAATCAAGAACTTTACGGCGCAGAAATAACAAATCCTAAATTTCAATGCTTCCCATTTGCCGTACAAATAGACGTTCACCCTGTTTACGAAAATGGAGTTTTTGTGACCAACCTTTACGATCATTGGTTCCAAGCAACTTTTTTCTACGAAATGGTTTTAAACCTCATCGGTTTTGCAATAATTGTGATTATCGGAAGAAAATGCAAAAAGAATCTTGCCCCATTGACTTTCTATTTGACTTGGTATCTTGCCGTTCGTTCGGTTATGGAATCGCTCCGCACAGATGCAGTTGTATCTAACGGTATTCACGTAGGAGTTGTTGGTTGCGCAATCGGCGCAGCAATATCATTCATTATTTTTGTTCTAATTTTAACTAACGTTATACATACAGGCGTTCCAAAATATATCGTGGATGCTACGCCTATAGAGCCTGACGAAGAATAGGAGATTTTATATGAGAAACTTAACTTTGTTGACAGACCTTTATCAGCTTACTATGATGTACGGTTACCAAAAATCCAAAACCGATTACAAGGAAGCAGTATTTGATTTATTTTTTAGAGGTACGGACGAATTGAGCTACGCAGTCGTTGCAGGACTTGAGCAAGCGGTTGAATACATCCAAAATCTACATTTTGACGATAGCGATATCGAATATTTACGTTCTTTAAACCTTTTTGATGAGGAGTTTTTGGCTCTTTTAAGGAACGACTTCAAATTTACGGGAGATATTTACGCAATGCCCGAGGGAAGCATTGTATATCCTTACGAACCAATTATAACCGTTAAAGCGCCTATCTTAGAAGCACAATTTATTGAAACCGCCCTACTTTGTATCATCAATCACCAAACGCTTATCGCAACTAAGGCAAGCAAAATTGTGCAAAATACAAACGCAAAAGTTATGGAGTTTGGTTTACGCCGTGCGCAAGGTCCGGATGCAGGTATATACGGCGCAAGAGCCGCTCTTATCAGCGGTTGTTCGTCTACAAGCAACGTGTTAGCAGGCAAAATGTTCAACGTGCCGATAGCGGGAACACATGCCCATAGTTGGGTTATGTCCTTCCCGGATGAAATTACCGCTTTTAGGGAATACGCTAAGTTATTCCCTGACAGCTGCCTATTGCTTGTCGATACCTACGATACGTTAGGTCAAGGCGTTCCCAACGCAATTAAGGTTTTCAAAGAACTTCAAGCAAGCGGTCATAAGCCCTTGGGTATCAGAATTGACAGCGGCGACTTGGCTTATCTTTGTAACAAAGCAAGAGAAATGCTTGACGAAAATGGTTTTAAGGATACTATTATTTGCGCAAGCGGTGATATTGACGAAAACGTTTTGATTTCACTAAATCAACAAGGCGCAAAAATAGATTCCTACGGTATTGGAACAAAACTTATTACAAGTTATTCAAATCCTGCCCTTGGTGGCGTTTATAAACTTGCAGCAATCACCGAAAACGGCGTGCTTACACCAAAACTCAAAATAAGCAACACCATTGCTAAGGTAACCAACCCCGGACTTAAAAAGGTTATTAGATTCTATGATAACGAAACCGACAAAGCAATAGCCGACTTGATTATGCTCAAAGACGAAGAAAATCCAAACGGCGAACCATATACAATTTTCGACCCCGAAAATCCTTGGAAACAAAAAACTATTGTCAACTACTATGTAAAAGAATTGCAAGTTCCGATTTTCGTTAATGGAGAACTTGTCTACAAACTGCCCGATTTAAAGGAAATAAGAGCCTATCATAAAGTTTGTATCAATTCGATGTGGGAGCAATATAAGAGAATAACCAATCCGCATATTTATAAAGTCGACCTATCGCAAAAATTATATGATTTAAAAATGGAGTTATTAAAGAAAAAGGATTAGCCATTGAGGCTAATCTTTTTTTTAACGTGCAACTTCATATTGTCAGCCTTTAGCGTAGCGCAGCGAAGTCGTAAGGATCTAATCCTTTTTTTATTGTCATCCTTTAGCGTTGCGCAGCGAAGTCGTAAGGATCTAATCCTTTTCTTAAAGAATTAGCACGCAAAATCGTGCTAATTCTTTTCTTAATGTGCAATTGTCTAATCCAGCTCTACGGTTTGTATGCTCCGCAATGAGAAAGTACTTTTAGAGAGATGTCTCGACTACGCTCGACATGACGTAACACAGTTTGTATGCTCCGCAATGAGAAAGTACTTTTAGAGAGATGTCTCGAACGAGACATGACGTAACAAAGAGTTCAAGACGATAACAAGGATTAGATTCCTCCACTTCGGTCGGAATGACATTTGTAGATGTCTCGACTACGCTCAGAATGACAAAGCGGATGAGATTTCTCCACTCCGTTGCACTTCGGTCGAAATGACATTGTTTATGGTCGGAATAACGATATGGATGAGATCCTCACGACTCCACTGCGTTCCGCTCAGGATGACATTATTGATTAGATGTCTCCACTGCGGTCGACATGACATTATAAGGATGAGGTCCCTCGACTACGCTCAGAATGACAAAGCGGATGAGATTTCTCCACTCCGTTGCACTTCGGTCGAAATCACATTGTTTATGGTCGGAATGACGATATGGATGAGATCCTCACGACTACGCTACG
>CALYRM010000091.1 GCA_945482995.1 uncultured Clostridia bacterium
TGACAATATCAACCGAAGAAAAGCGCGATTACTATGAAATACGGGTCAGTGACAACGGCGTCGGATTTGATCCCGATACGCTCCCCGAAGACGAGCGCTCTCACGTTGGCATTTCGAACGTTCGCAGTAGGCTGCACATCATGTGTCACGGTACGCTGGATATAAAGAGCTCGCCGGGAAAGGGTACGGTGGCGCTCATTCAAATTCCCAAAGGAGGCGTGACAGATGCATATTATAGCAGTTGACGATGAAAAACTGGCACTTGATACGCTCGTCGATTCGATAGAGAAATCAATCCCGGAGGCACGGGTGCATGGTTTTCGGAATCCCGAGGACGCATGGAATTTTGTCCGCGAACACGACTGCGGGATCGCCTTCCTGGACATAAAAATGCGCGGGATGACCGGGCTTGAGCTTGCAAGGCGGCTGAAAGATATACGCGGGGATATCAATATCATTTTCGTGACCGGTTATTCGGAATATTCCATGGACGCTTTCCGTCTTTATGCCAGCGATTATCTCTTAAAGCCTGCAACCCCGGACGCCGTCAGACAGGCGCTCCAACATCTGCGCACTCCTGTCAGACCCGCACAGACAAAAAAAATTCGGTTTCGGTGTTTCGGGACCTTTGAGGTATATGTGGACAACAAACCGCTTGTGTTCCGACGGGCAAAAGCCAAGGAGCTTTTGGCATATCTGGTGGATCGAATGGGCGCGTCTGTTCCGATGGGGGAGCTGATGGCTGTCATATGGGAGGACGGACCGGTTACCTCCTCCAGGCAGAGCAACCTGCGGAATCTGATTGCGGACATGAAAAATGTTCTTTCCGATGCGGGTGTGGGGAATATCATTCTCAAGAACCGTAACAGCATTGCCATAGACTGTGCGTCGGTGGACTGCGATTATTACGATTTTCTCCGCCACATCCCGTATGCGGTCAATTCCTATCACGGGGAGTATATGATGCAGTATTCCTGGGCGGAGATCACGACTGCGGCACTTCCGCGGCTTGGGTAAATAATACACGAAAAACCGTAGGTTTTTTCGAGGAATATGGAATGTTTTCCCGTTATGGCGGTTTTGTGTTGCATTTTTGTTGCACTTTTGCCTGTATAATGTAATGAAAAAAGTGTGATACACGCCGTTGTCGGATATAATGGACGAAATGGGTAGAAAGATCGTTTCCGCCTTTACGAAGTCATTCAAGAGCGAAAAGAATGTGGATGGCTTGTGGGAGGTTCATGCGGAATTATAAAAGCCATCGTACTTGCAAAACGGAGAACAATATATGAAACAGAAACGAAAATTTACGAGATCCTTGATACGTCCTATTTTTAATGCCTTGATCGGACTGATCATGCTTTTGTCTGCTGCGATCGGAATCGTCGGTTATTTTGAATTTGCAGATGTACTCAAAGAGCAGTATACGGACATCGCAAACGGCATTGCGGAATATGTAGCTCTCGGCATTGACGCAGGGGAGCTTGACAAATATCTGGAAAACAAAACAGCAGATGATGAGTATAATGCAATTCGAGAACAGCTCCAGCACACGGCGGACGCGGAGGATTGCAGTGTCATATATGTTGCAAAATTACATACCGACTCCAAAGAGAGAGAATACATATACAATGTTGTCAGTAAAAAAAGCGGATTTACTCCATATGACATCGGATATCGAGATACAGCCAGCGAGGAAATTCTGAACGCCTATGATTCTATCTTGAAAGGAGGCTCAAATTATCACAACTTCATGTACGAAAGAAAGGGATACACCACGAGCGTATATCCAATCAAGGAGGACGGCGGAAACGTAGTCGCTCTCGTCGGCGTCGTGAAGGATATGGATCTTTTGAATTCAGCAAAAGTGAATTATATCGTCAAGATTATACTCCTTGAAACGCTGATTGCCGTCGTAAGCGGAATTCTTTGGATTATTTACATGAGACGCCGCATCGTCATGCCCATAAGGCAGTTGAACGAAGCCTCGCTGGGTATGGTAGAGCATCTGGAAGACGGAACCGCGCCCGAAATCGTTGTAAAAAATAACGATGAGATCAAGGATCTCGCGGATTCCTTCTCAAAAATGTACCATGAGATAGGGGCGTATATTTCAAAGCTGGAGACCGTCACCGCGGAAAAGGAACGTATCGGAGCCGAGCTTGACGTGGCGGCAAAGATTCAGACCTCCATGCTACCTTGTATCTTCCCTCCCTTCCCGAATCGGGACGAGTTTGATATTTACGCCACGATGGACCCCGCCAAAGAGGTGGGCGGCGATTTCTACGATTTCTTTATGGTGGACGATGACCACCTTGCCTTCGTCGTTGCCGACGTTTCGGGAAAGGGCGTTCCTGCCGCGCTGTTCATGGTGATTGGGAAAACGCTTATCAAGGATCATACCGGGCTCCACGACGATCTTGGCGAAGTTTTTACCGAGGTCAACGACATTCTTTGTTCTTCAAACAGCGAAGAAATGTTCATTACGGCATTCGAGGGTGTGTTGAATCTGAAAACGGGAGAACTTCGCTACGTAAACGCAGGCCACGAGACGCCGTTCCTTTGTCGCAAGGACGGGACGTATGAACCGTTCAAAGTCAAATCGGGCTTTGTCCTTGCCGGTATGGAGGGAATCCGTTATAAGAGCGGTAGCGTACAGCTCGAGCCCGGTGATAAGATTTTCCAATACAGCGACGGCATTCCGGAAGCAATGAACGGCAAAAACGAGCAATACGGTATGGCGAGACTGGGCAAAGTGCTCATGCAAAACAGCGAGAAGACGCCTTCCGAGCTTCTTCCTGCAATTAAAGCCGATTTAGACGCTTTTGTCGGAGGGGCAGAACAGTTTGACGATATCACCATGCTGTGCGTCAAATTCAATCAGAAAGACAAAAGAGCGGAGATTTCGGGGGTACCCGATAAGGCTTCCATCAAAACGATCACGGAGTTCATTGAAAACACCTTGAAAGAATGGGAAGTTCCGATGAAAGTCGCAAACAAGGTGCAGCTTGCGGTTGACGAGATATATTCCAATATCGTTTATTACAGTCAGGCGAAAAATGCCGGGATTACGGTAACGGGAAATGAAAAAAAATTGTCGCTTTTGTTTGAGGATGACGGCATACCTTATGATCCTACCACCGCTCAAGAGCCGGACGTAACCCTTGCCGTCGAAGAGCGCGACATCGGGGGCTTGGGAATCTTTATGGTCAAGAAACTGGCTTCGGACATTCAATATGAAAATGCGATGGGAAAGAACAAACTGACCGTTGCGTTTGACGTCAAGTGAGGCGACGTATGACTAATAAGATAGAAAAAGCATTTCTGTTTGCGCTTGAGGTTCACGGTCACCAAAAGCGCAAGGATGGAAAACCATATATCGTGCATCCGTTTTCCGTTGCCAATGTGTTGGCAAGGAACGGTGCGGACGACGATTTGATTTGTGCAGGTCTTTTGCATGACACGATTGAGGACGGCGGAGTTGCGCCCGAAGAGATCGTCCATCAATTTGGCGAGGAAGTGCTTAGGATCGTCCTTTTCGATACGGAGGATAAAAGTCTTTCGTGGGAGGAGAGAAAAAGGTCGACTTTGGACGCCATTGCATCCTGTGACAGGAAATGTGCCATGCTGGTGTGTGCCGATAAACTCGCCAATATCTGTGACGTAGAGAGCAATCTTGCGGAGAGTGGCGAATCGGTCTGGAGCCAATTTCAATATGGCAGGGAAAAACAAGAATGGCTTTATCGTGAGTACGTGGACAGATTTGCCCGACTTTCGGACCTGAAAATGTATGATGAATTGAAAGCAACAGTCGAAAGAGTATTTAATAAAAGGAGGAGAACATCAATGAATGCAAAAATGGAAATTAAAGACAATATGACTTACGTGAGCGTGGATGGAAGCATCAATTCTGTCAATGCGCAACAGTTTGGAGACGTTTTGGCGGTTGCTCCCGGCGACACAGAGGGTGTTGTCATCAATGCCGCAGAACTGGAATATATTTCGAGCGCAGGTTTACGCGTGTTGTTAAGTCTTAAAAAACGTTGCGGAAAGAAGATTTTCAAAATTATAGGGGTCAGCTCTGACGTAATGAA
Organism: uncultured Clostridia bacterium; assembly: GCA_945482995.1. Classification (GTDB taxonomy): domain Bacteria; phylum Bacillota; class Clostridia; order Christensenellales; family CAG-1252; genus RUG14300. The sequence goes on from CALYRM010000091.1 coordinate 4,095, forward strand.
TATATTTGACGTCACGGGTTTTTCGGAAATTATGGAGATCGTACCCGCGGCGCGTACGATTTCCATCGACGGCTGTGAGGTGATCGGGAGAGGCGCGTGCGGCGAGTGTTTTCGTATTGACGACGAGACTATCATCAAGCTGTATTACGACAATACCGATACGAAATTTATCGAACATGAAAAAGCTCTCGCCAAGAAGGCGTTCGTGATGGGAATCCCGACGGCAATTTCCTATGATATCGTCGAGGCAAACGGCAGAAAGGGCGTGGTGTACGAGCTGATCAAGGCTAAAACTCTCGGGGAACTTATGCGCTCGGAAAACGCAAAACTCGACGAATACGCAGGTTTGTATGTAGACATCTGTAAACAAGTTCATTCCATACGTACCAAGGACCCGGAAATTCCTTCCTTTAAAGAAGCAAATCGTGCGGATATCAAAAATATCACGGGGATTACCGAGGAAGAAAGAAACTATCTGCATCGGTTCTTAGATCTCGTACCGGACGGTGATACCTGTTTGCACGGAGATTTGAATATCAATAATATCATGGTGCAGAACGGAGAATGTTGTCTCATTGACATGGGCGAGCTCAGCACGGGAACTCCCATGTTCGATATTTCAAGAATCCTGTTTTCGATGATATACGCTTCATCGGAACAGGAGGAATACAATGCCTTTTACAAAATGCCGACGGCAACCGTTAAGGAAATTTACGAAAAGTTTTTCCGCGGCTATTTCGGGTGCGACACCGTGGAAGAAGCCGAGAAAACAAATCCCGAAGTCAAGTGGTTGCATCCTTTGGCATGGTTCCGTTGTTGCACGAGTATGCTGAAAGGGAATCGTTGGGGCGAAGAAATGAGGAAGAAGGCGTTGGGTTTGCTCCGTGAAAAGCTGATTCCGTTTGTAGAGAAAGAAGAGATGCTCCATGAGTAAGTAGGAAGGGAAACAGATCTATCAAAGCCGACAAAAGCTTTCGTTCTTCAGCTTTCTTGCAGCGTGAAAGTAGGCATCGTTATAGGACGTATGAATGTGATTCAATACGATGGATAGGTATTTATTATGAGTCTTAAAATTGAAAAGAGAAACAATGAAACCCTTGCCCTTATCGGAAGGTTGGACACCGTAACGGCACCCGAGTTGGAAACGGAAATATCCGCCGCTCTTTCCAGTGCGGAATCGCTTGTGTTGGACATGGAAAAACTGGATTATATTTCTTCCGCCGGACTGCGCGTAATTCTCAAAACGCAAAAGGTTTTGGCGCATAAAGCGGGACTCAAGTTGATCCACGTCTCGAATGACGTTCGGGAAGTGTTTGATATTACGGGTTTTTCGGATATCTTAACGATTGAATGAGGTGAACGCTTTGAGAACTCCATTGGAGTTGCACTCAAAAGCAGCTCGGAAAGAAATCGTACGCACACAAAGGGCGTTTTCGATCGGGAAGGCGCCTTTTTTGTTATCTTACGTACATTCGAATGGATAATTTCCACCGTTCATTAAAATTGAAACCGCTTTGGTAAAAATCATCCGTTTTTGAACCCACTAATCCGCTTTCAATTTTGTATCTTTTTCATTAATTACTCACAAAAAATACTGCAGAAAAGAATACCTTTTCTGCAGTAATTTTTTATCCATTGCGAAAGCAATGGCATATCATCGCCGTAGGCGTATGTCATCATCGAAGGTGCATATCATCGTAAAACATTTTTTCCGATTGTTATATTTTTTTCAATGTATTTAGTTAAATAGGTTTAATATGTTGAAATGCGTGGATGGTATATGATAAAATGGATTTATTATTTTATTTTAAAGGAAAGTCAATGGATATAAAAAGGCGGGACAAACAAGAGAATTTGAATAATGAGCATAAGGGGAAAGTTGCCGAAAGTGCAAAAGAAAGGCGGGACGCGTTATGTCAACAAATAAGAAGAGAGGGAGTCGATAGCCTTAGTGAAAGTGAACTCTTGGAATATCTCTTGTTCTTTGTTAATCCTACGAGAAAGTTAAACGGAAATGAAAATTTATTGATAGAAAGCTTTATCGACCTGGCGGGAGTTCTTGACGCTACTGAAAACGATCTTTGCAAATTTGAAGGTATAACTAATACAACCGCATTATTTTTGACAATCATTGTTCCAATAGCTAAAAAGATAAATAGTCGTAAATTTGAGTTGGGTAATTCGATTTTGGGTTATAACGAACGAGAAATTAAAAATCGGTTGATTACCCTTGTTGGCAACAATAAGAATGAAACACTTTGCGCATTATGCTATGATTCGCAAATGAATTTGCTTTCTGAAGAAACGATTGAAAGGATTGTGGAAACCAAAGAACAATTTAGAGCTAAGCTTTTTAAAAAACTTCTTGAGGTTGATTGCGCTTATGTTGTAGTCGGATTTAACCCACAAGACGGTTTTACAAATTATAATCAAGAAATATTTGATAGAGCTTTAATATTTTTAAAAAATTCCGAAATATTAGGTATAAAGGTATTAGATCTGTTCATTTATAATCAATCGGATATGGAATCCGTTATTGCAAAGGCAAAAGATATAATATGGCGCAATATGCCTGCCACAATTACCGAAATAGAAATCGCAAAACATCAATTTCCCTTGAAATAAAAGTATGAGATTCTAACGTGAAAAATGATATAAGCTCAAGTAGGGATTTTGGTGATATAGATTTAGTCGATTGTTTTGAATTTTTAACCAAAAATCTAATTAAAAATAAGTTCCATTAAAAATAAAAATAACGAGCGGTTGAACATTGTACATTGTAAAATTTATCAAAGTAATAACAAGGAGCTTTGTTTTTTTGTGTCCCGTAATATATTTTGAAATATAATATACATAATATTTAATATTAGTATATCAATATAATAGATTAGTTAGGCGGAAGTTGCGATATCCCAAATGATTGATAATTCAAATATTTTGTAACAAGTTAGTATTTATTTTT
>CALYRM010000092.1 GCA_945482995.1 uncultured Clostridia bacterium
GTCATCCTGAGCGGAGCGTAGCGTAGTCGTAAGGATCTAATCCATATCCGACCGTAGTGGAAACATCTAATCCAAAGACAATATAGATTGAATTAACAAAATATAGATTTAAGGAGAAAAAGAAAATGAACTTTATGTTATTAGCAGAAAGTGCAACAACCGAACCAAGACTTGAACTAGGAATGTTCTTTGCAATGCTCGGCGCAGCGCTTGCCTCACTATTGGCAGGAATCGGATCAGCAATCGGCGTAGGCATGGCAGGTCGTGCAGCGGCAGGTGTTGTATCTGAAGAACCCGAAAAATTCAGCAAATGCTTAATTTTGCAATTATTGCCGGGTACTCAAGGTATCTACGGTTTATTGATTGCTTTCATAGTGTTTGTCAAGGTAGGGCTATTTGGTGAGGGAGTAGCGTTGAGCATTGAACAAGGCTTGACGATTATGGCAGGCTGTCTACCCTTAGCCGTAGTAGGTTTATTATCTGCTGTACACCAAGGCAAGGTAGCCGTATCGGGAATCTCATTAGTAGCAAAACGTTCCGACGAAAGCGGTAAGGCAATCATTATGGCGGTAATGGTAGAAACATATGCGATTTTGGCATTATTGGTATCATTCCTAGCCGTATTTATGACAAAAGTAGGCTAAAATAAAATGAGTAAAGAAAACCTATTGTCAAAGATAATTCTTGATGCGGAAGCGCAAGCGGAAGAAATCAAGACCACGGCAGAACAGGCAAGTGCAGTTGCATTAGACAATGCAATAACTTCTTTTAATGCCGAGTTCGAAAAGGTAATTTCTAAAGCAAAAACCGATGGTGAAGAAATTATTACTCAAGCCGTTTTAAATGCCGAAATCGAAGCGAGAAAAATACTACTTAAAGCTAAGCAAGAGGTTTTAAGTGCAACAATAGAGAGATCGTTAGAAAAACTTATGAAGTTACCTGATAGCGAGTATATTGCACTTATTACCGACATGATAGCAAGAGTCGCGGACGATGGCGACACCGTAATCATATCGCGAAATGATGAAAAGCGATTGACCGCAGAGGTAATCGCCAAAATCAGCAAAGTTATAGGCAAGAAACTAACACTGTCTAACGAGCGAGGTGACTTCTTAGGCGGAGTAATTTTGAGTCAAAACGGCTTGGATAAAAATATGACGCTTGAAAACGAGCTTAGCGAAATCAAACAAGAGCGAATTAATAAGCTCTCAACAAAACTATTTAGCAATGTCGAATAACAACAGCTTAGAATATGCAAACGCAAGAATAAAAACTTTGGAAAAGAATCTTTTGACTTCCGATAAGATTATAAGGCTACTTGACGCCCATACAATCTCGGAAGCAATGAAGATACTTTTGGAAAATAACTACGGCGACGAGATTATCGGCGACGGTGATTTTGACAAGCTTTTGTTTAAGGAAGAAGAAAAAACATTGCGTTTATTCAAGGAGCTAATGCCGACAGGCTACGGTTTAGAAACCTTTGTTTATGAAAATGATTTTCATAATGCGAAAGTATATTCTAAGGCAAAACTAACAGGAAAGCCAAACGATTTAGCGTTGAAACCCGTCGGATTGTATGACGTAAAGGGCGCGTTTGAAAAAGAAAACTATGCTAATTTGCCAAATGTTTTACAAGAAGCCTTAAAGACTATTGATGACGAAAGAGCAAACGGCACGCTAAACGGTAGAAAAATAGACAATATTATAGATAAGGCTTATTATAGTAGTTGCGTAATCGATACAGCAAAGGCTAGAAAAAGCGTTGTTCAAGACTATTATAAAATATTGATAGATTCTTTAAATATCAAAACTTTTGTAAGATGTAAACTTCAAAACTTGCCGTTGACGTATTATACTGACGCTTTCGTCGAAGGTGGTGAATTGTCAAAAGACCGTTTGACAAAGTTTTATCCGCTTTCACTTGATGAGATTAGTGAAAAAATGAAATATACCGATTGGAAAGACGATTTTTCCGAATACGATTTGTCTAAGTTTGAAACAAAGTTAGACAATAAACTAATCAAATTAATCAAAGCGCAAAAGGCGGACATGTTTACTCCTGCACCGATTTTAGGCTATTATTTAGGAAAATTGTCCGAAATTAAGGTGGTAAGAACGCTTTTGACTTGCAAAAAGAACGGAGTAGCGCCCGAAGAAATTCGCAAAAGGATAAGAGAAACGTATGCGTAAAGATAGAATAGCCGTTTTAGGCGACAAAGAAAGTGTATTATCATTCAAGGCGATAGGCTTCGATGCGTACGGAGTTTTTTCTGTTGAGGAAGCGAAAGCGAAATTAAAAGCGCTTGCAATGAACTACAAAATAATATATATCACCGAAGATTACGCGGTAGCCTTGAACGATATAATCGAAAAATACAAGAGTAAGCCATATCCGATAATGATACCGATACCAACCCTAAATGCGGATAACGGCTACGGAATGGACTCCATTCACAAGAACGTTGAAAAAGCAATAGGCACTGACATTTTGAAATAAATGTGTTTAATCCATATTATGTCATCCCTCGCCATAATGTCATTCCGAGCGTAGTCGAGGAATCTCATCCTTATAACGTCATCCTGAGCGAAGCGTAGCGCAGTCGTGAGGATCTCATCCGCTTTAGCATCCTCGAACCAACAGAATGTCATCCTGAGCGGAGCGTAGCGCAGTCGTAAGGATCTCATCCTTATTCGTCATCCTGAGCGGAGTGCAACGGAGTCGTAAGGATCCAATCCAAATGTCATGTCGACCGAAGTGGAGACATCTAATCCGCATTGTCATCCCGACCAACGTGGAGGGATCTCTAAAACGGGGTACTAAAAACATACTATAGAATAAAACCTAAGCGTTGAAGTGACGACTGTTCGTGTGCTTCGCAAAAAGTCGGTGCTTGTATGGAGATGTCTCGACTTCGCTCGACATGACGAACTAACAAACGTCATCCTTAAAACGTCATTATTAGAAAACAAGGTTTTCCAACCAAAGGAGTAACTATGCAAGGAAGAATAATCAAAGTAGCAGGTCCACTAATCGTAGCGGAGAATATGGCGGACGTCAAAATGTATGACGTTGTGCGTGTTTCCGATGAAAGACTTATTGGAGAAGTGATAGAACTAAGAGAAGATAAAGCAAGTATACAAGTATACGAGGAAACAAGCGGAATAGGCGTAGGCGACAAGGTATATTCTACCGATGCGCCACTATCCGTCGAATTAGGACCGGGCTTAATCGAGAGTATTTTTGATGGAATACAAAGACCGTTGAATAAGCTGTATGACGTATATGGCGAAAGAATCGGCAGAGGAATTGATATACCGAGCATAGACCATAGCAAGCTATGGGATTTTAATCCTGTCAAAAAAGTGGGCGAAAAGGTAGTAGCCGGCGACGTTATAGGCACAGTTCAAGAAACAACCGTTATTTTGCATAAAATAATGATTCCTTATAAGGTATCAGGCACAATCAAAGAGATTTATCACGGTAAATTTACCGTTGATGACGTCGTATGCGTTTTGACTGACGACAACGGGCAACAAATAGAAGTTACTATGCTACAAAAGTGGCCGGTTAGAAAAGGTAGACCTTACAAAACAAAACTCTCGCCGTCAAAACCATTGATAACAGGACAACGTGTCATCGATACGTTATTCCCCATTGCAAAGGGTGGCGTTGCGTGCGTTCCGGGACCTTTCGGAAGCGGAAAAACCGTGGTACAACATCAGCTCGCAAAATGGGCGGATGCGGATTTAATTGTATACGTAGGTTGTGGCGAGCGTGGAAACGAAATGACTGATGTTTTAAACGAATTTCCTGCGTTAATCGACCCAAAGAGTGGCGAGCCTCTAATGAAACGTACGGTATTAATTGCTAATACCTCGGATATGCCTGTTGCCGCTCGTGAAGCAAGCATATATACAGGAATCACCATAGCGGAATATTATAGAGACATGGGCTATAACGTTGCTATTATGGCAGACTCATCATCTCGTTGGGCGGAAGCGTTAAGAGAAATGAGCGGACGACTTGAAGAAATGCCCGGCGAAGAGGGTTATCCTGCATACCTATCAAGTAGACTAGCCGAGTTTTATGAAAGAGCAGGAATAGTAAGATTATTAGGTGGCGAAGAAAAGGTAGGTTCAGTTACCGCGATAGGTGCAGTATCGCCTCCTGGTGGAGACCTTTCCGAACCCGTATCACAAGCGACTCTTCGTATTGTAAAAGTATTTTGGGGTTTGTCGGCTCAACTTGCATATAGAAGACATTTTCCTGCAATCGATTGGTTGACAAGCTATTCACTATATATTGATAAACTATCAAAATGGTATTCCGACGAAATTGACTTGGAATGGAATGGGTTGCGTCAAGAAGCCGTCAAACTGCTTCAAAACGAAGCCGAACTTGACGAAATAGTACGACTCGTTGGAATAGACGCATTGTCCGATTCCGACCGCTTGACAATGGAAACCGCCAAGACGATAAGAGAGGACTACTTGCATCAAAATGCTTTTCACGAAGTAGATACCTATACTTCGCTAAAAAAGCAATACAAAATGTTAAAAACTATATTGAAATTTGACCACGAGGGCAGACGTGCGATAGAAGAATGCGTCGATATTGACGATATACTTCAAATGCCTGTTCGTGAGCGTGTTGGAAGAATGAAATATTTACCCGAAAATAGGATAGATGAGATTGACCAAATTGGTATGGAAATCAAAAACGAAGTCGATCAATTAATCGCTAAAGGAGAGCTTTAAAAATGTACAAGGAATATAAAACTATCAAAGAGGTAGTAGGACCGTTAATGTTGGTAGACCAGGTAGAAGGCGTCAAGTATAACGAAATGGTTGAAATACGGCAAGCAGACGGCGATATTAGACGGGGCAAGGTTCTTGAAGTCAATGGCGACAAAGCCCTTGTGCAGTTGTTTGAAAGCTCATCGGGACTACAAATATCCACTTCAAAAGCAAGATTTATGGGCAGAAGCCTTGAATTAGGCGTAAGCGAAGATATGCTCGGGAGAATTTTTGACGGAATGGGAAAGCCCATAGACGGCGGCGAAAACATTATTGCCGAAATGAGAATGGATATTAACGGCAAACCGATTAATCCATATGCGAGAGATTATCCCGACGAGTTTATTCAAACAGGTATATCAGCTATAGACGGACTAAACACCTTAGTGCGTGGTCAGAAGTTACCGGTTTTCTCTGCGTCCGGCTTACCGCATGCCAATCTTGCAAGCCAAATTGCAAGGCAAGCAAAAGTATTAGACGATGAAAGCAAGTTTGCCGTAGTATTTGCAGCCATTGGAATCACCTACGAAGAAGCGGATTTCTTTATTCAAGACTTTAAGTCGACAGGAGCGATAAGTAGAGCGGTGTTATTTATGAATTTAGCGAACGATCCGGCGATTGAGCGTATATCCACACCGAGAATGGCTTTGACTTGCGCCGAATATTTAGCGTTTGAAAAAGGAATGCACGTCTTGGTCATAATGACCGATATAACCAATTACGCAGAAGCTTTGAGAGAAGTTTCCTCAGCCCGTAAAGAAGTTCCTTCACGAAGAGGTTACCCGGGTTATTTATATACCGACCTTGCAACGATTTATGAGAGAGCCGGTAGAATTAAGGGTAAAAAGGGATCAATTACGCAGATACCCATATTGACAATGCCGGAGGACGACAAAACTCACCCAATCCCCGATTTAACAGGCTACATTACCGAGGGACAAATTATTTTGTCGAGAAGTCTTTATAAGAAAGGTATTGAACCGCCTATTGATGTTTTACCGTCATTATCGAGATTAAAGGATAAGGGAATAGGCGTAGATAAAAAGACAGGAAGAGTAAAAACAAGAGAAGACCACGCAGACACAATGAACCAATTGTTTTCTGCGTATGCAAGAGGCAAGGAGAGCAAAGAGCTTGCCGCTATTTTGGGCGAAAGTGCTTTGAGTGAAACCGACAGGATATACGCAAAGTTTGCGGAAGAATTTGAAAGTAAATATATAAATCAATCGTTCACCACAAACCGTTCAATAATAGACACCCTTGAAGTCGGTTGGGAACTATTACGCATACTTCCAAAGAGCGAACTGAAACGTATTCGTGACGAATACGTTGAAAAATATTATTAGAATTATATTTTTCAAATGTGCAATGTACAATCAACAATGTCATCCTGAGCGGAACGAAGTGAAGTCGTGAGGATCTCATCCAAATGTCATCACTCGCCATAATGTCATGTCGACCGAAGTGGAGACATCTCATCCTTATTATGTCATCCTGAAAGCGTAGTAGCGCAGTCGTAAGGATCTCATCCAAATGTCATCCTGAGCGGAACGAAGTGAAGTCGTAAGGATCTCATCCTTGTTGCCGTCATGTCGACCAACACAACCGTCATTTCGACCGAAGTGCAACGGAGTGGAGAGTGAATTGACAGCAGGGCTGTCATCCCGAGCGTAGTCGAGGGACCTCACTACAAGCACCGACTCTTTGCGAAGCATACGGATAGACATTCATGCTATAACGTCATCCTGAAAGCGTAGTAGCGCAGTCGTAAGGATTTCATCCATATTATGTCATCCTGAGCGGAGCGTAGCGTAGTCGTGAGGATCTAATCCTTGTTGCCGTCATGTCGACCAACGTGGAGACATCTCTAAAACGGGGTAAATAGCGGTTTTTGAAAACAAACCCTAAGCGTTCAATCATAAAAAGGCTATCCTTATGCTTCGCTATGAGGCAGTGCAAGGATAGAGGTCCCTCGACTACGCTCGGGATGACAGCGGTGCTGTCAATTAGATCCTCACGACTCCGTTGCACTCCGCTCAGGATGACAATATCCATACAACGTCATGTCGACCGAAGTGGAGACATCTACAACCAAATTGCTTCAATTACAGCAATGAAAAAACGAAAAGATATTTGAAAGAAGGAAAAAAATGACCAAACTTAACGTGAATCCTACTCGAATGGAATTGACAAGGCTCAA